>JBCCBR010000049.1:0-11812 GCA_039033935.1 Verrucomicrobiota bacterium | reverse complement strand
GTCACCACACCTGCTTTCTCACCCACATCACCCACATCACCCATATCGCTCACAGTCGACTGCTCATTCATAGTTATCAAGAGCGTCACCCGCCCACTCCACACGTCGGCATTTAATGTACCGCTATCAGGCCCCCCTTATTCAATCCTGAGGCCGTAGTCCCTCAAATCGATAAATCTCTTCAAATACCTGCACCCACCCAGCCACCACCGAAGCCAAAATCGCCTCACCTTTTTCCGCAGTCGCCACCGTCGCATCACCCACCACCCCACTCCGGCTAAGGTCCTCCATCACCCACGCCGTCGGCAACCGACCTTCCAAACTCAGCAAACTACCCGGTGCAAAACTCCTCGGCAGCTCCCGCACAGCCTTCGACGTATCCACATACTCCGGCAACAGCGCCATCATCACACTCGTTTCTACATCCCCCGCATGAATGCCCTGCTCATACTCATCTACACCCACAACCTCCGCCACCTCATGGGGCGCACCCCACACAAATAGAGGAAACACCATAAAATCGCTATGCCTCACCCGCAGGTCACGGGCCACAATTTCCAAAACTTGCGGCTGTCCGCCATGGCCATTCACTAACAGCAGCTTTCGAAAGCCAGCACGATACAAGCTTTCAGCCATTTCCATCAAAACTGCACTCAGCGTAGAAGCCTTCAGCGTTACAGTTCCTGGAAACTGAGCATGCTCATTCGACTTTCCATAGCAAATCGGTGGCAGCGCATAGGCAGGCACCGCAGCATCTAGCTGTGCCAGCGCTCTACCCACCACAGCCGTTGAAATAACGGTATCTACGGCTAGCGGCAAATGGGGACCATGCTGCTCAATCGCACCAACCGGCTGAATAGCGATCACATCGCCATAGATACCGTTTTCAGTCGTGCCCGCAAAGCGATCGCTAACATAGAGCGGCACATGCGGTTGCGGGTGGGGCACGTAAAGGAAAAATGGCTCGTGCCGATGGCGATTGATGAAGTCGACAGCCTTTGTCGTGAGCCAGGTCGTCAGCATGCGCTGATCGACATCGTCGAGGATGCGGACTCGGTCGTTTCCATCAAACAGTGGCAACGGTGGGAAGTGCTTCGCCGTCGGATGGAGCGGCCACATATCGTTTGAGTAGGGGATGCCAAAATACTCATCGAACCCGTGGTTGAGCGGCAGAAACTTTTCATGATCTCCGAGATGCCACTTTCCAAAAATGGCAGTGGCGAAGCCGACCGATTGGCAAAGCTCAGCCAGAGTCGTTTCATCTGGATTGATTCCATGACGCGTCCCCGGACCGACCGCGCCATTCATTCCCAATCGATTCGGATAACATCCGGTCAGAAGGCCGGTTCGCGAAGCCGTGCAGACGGCCTGAGCTGCATACCAGCGGGTAAACATCCGACCCTCCGCTGCCATTTGGTCGAGGTGGGGAGTCTCGTAGCCCTTTGCCCCAAAGACCCCGACATCGCCATAGCCCTGATCATCAGTAAAAATGATGACAACGTTAGGAGGTCGCTCCGTTGCAGTGACAATCGCAGGGACGAGGAGAGTCAAAAGAAACAGCCCCGAGAACAGGTTTTTGGTGGGTTTATTCATTGGAAAATCAGCCCGTGTTCCTATCATAGCGCTGTGCCAGGGGCGACCCTCTCTCTCGGCGCATCCACGGAAACAGCATTTCAGTCATGAGGAGATCCCCACTCATCGCTCTCGCCACCCTCTTCATCAGCATCGCACCGGTGAGCCTTGCCGAAGCGCAATCAGGATATGGGTTCAGCGTGCGCCCGACGCGGACTTTCGAGCGGCAACGTGATGTTATTCGACGATTTGAACATCGGCCGAAAGTTACTCTGGAAGCCATTTCGAAGTCTCCTCGCGAAGCAGGTAGAGTAGCGCTGGTTTCTTATCGGGTCCGTCAGGGCTCAATCGATCGCATCGAGCTGCGGGCCGGATTCAGAAAGCTGACGACCATTCCGGTAACGCCCGGCACGACTAGCGGCACTGCCCGCATTTCCGTCCCAGCCTCAGCAGGCACCAAGAAGGTGAGGGTTAGGGTTTATCAAGCCCGCAGAGGCTTTCAAAGCCTCAATGGCGAAACAAAGAGCTTCTGATTTAGAAGCCCCAATTCTGATTCTCTCTTTCTCTTATCTATCCTCTTCCCAATCCAAAACCATGACGATCCGCACCGAAGACTATGAACTGCTCGGAAAATTCTACCTGGGTCGTGAATACGACCTGGGGGAAAAAGAGCTTCAAGACGACCTCCTCCTTTACGACTCAAAAGATCTCGTCACTCACGGCGTCGTCCTCGGCATGACCGGATCGGGTAAAACTGGTCTCTGCATTGGTTTGCTCGAAGAAGCAGCGATGGACAATATCCCTGCGATCGTGATCGATCCGAAAGGCGATATTGCCAATCTGCTTCTCACTTTTCCCGATCTCGCTCCTGAAGACTTTCGTCCCTGGATCAATGAAGACGATGCGGCCAAAAAAGGAATAACACCCGACGAGCACGCAGCAAAGACGGCTGCCATGTGGAAGAATGGACTCGGCGAGTGGGGGCAGGAACCCACCCGGATCCAGCAATTCCGGGAAAAGGTCGACCTCGCCGTCTACACCCCGGGCTCCAGCGCCGGACTTCCCGTCTCGATCTTGAGTTCGCTCGATGTGCCGGAGTTTGAAGTGCTGGATGATGCCGAAGCGCTTGCCGAGCGGATCGAGTCAACTGTCTCCAGCTTGCTCTCACTCGTCGGCGTCGATGCCGATCCGATTCAGGATCCCGAGCACATCCTGCTCTCCAATATCTTCAGCCATTCCTGGGGTGCTGAGCAGGGTGTCACCCTCGAAAGTCTGATCCGCTCGATTCAGGTGCCACCCTTCGAAAAAATCGGGGTGATGGACCTTGAAACCGTCTGCCCTGAAAAAGATCGACGAGAGCTCGCCATGCGGATGAATAATCTGCTCGCCTCGCCTGGCTTTGCGAGCTGGCTCAAAGGCGAGCCACTCAACATCAAGCGGATGATGCACACGCCTGAGGGCAAACCACGCATCTCGATTTTCTCGATCGCCCACCTCAGCGATTCCGAGCGGATGTTTTTTGTCTCGCTGCTGCTCAATCAAATGCTCGGCTGGATGCGCTCGCAGAGCGGCACGACCAGTCTTCGCGCCTTGCTCTACATGGACGAGATCTACGGCTATCTCCCGCCGACAGCGATGCCGCCATCAAAAAAGCCGATGATGACGATGCTGAAGCAGGCTCGCGCCTTTGGTCTGGGTGTGCTGTTAGCAACCCAGAATCCGGTCGATCTCGATTACAAAGCTCTCTCCAATATCGGCACCTGGTGGCTCGGACGACTACAGACCGAGCGCGATAAGGCCCGCGTCCTCGATGGGCTCGAAGGGGCGGCGGCGGACAACGATTCCATGTTTGACCGTGGTGAAATGGAAAAGATGCTGGCCGGGCTCGGCAGCCGCGTTTTCCTGATGAACAACGTTCACGATGATGCCCCGGTCGTGTTCCATGTCCGATGGGTCATGAGTTACCTGACCGGCCCGCTCGCAAAGCGTCAGATCAAAAAACTGATGGATGGAAAGCGCGCCGAAATCGAGGCGACCGCCGCTGCTGCTCCAAGTCCGCCGCGGGCCGCGCCCAAGCCAAAAACTCCTCAGTCGATCCAGCCAAATCTACCCCGAGGGGCCGACGACTTTTTCGTTCCGAGCGGTCCCGATGTGCCCCCTGCTGAAATCACCTACGTTCCAGCCATCATCCAGATTGGAGAAGTCCGCTACAGTGATCCAAAGAAAGGGATCTCTGGAACAGAGTCAGTCTCCCTCATCAACAAACTCGACGAAGCCGGTGAGATTCAGTGGAACGAGAGTCTCGATTTACCGCCAGGAGTCTCGCTGAGTCAGCTTGGAACAGATCCTCTCGCGGGTGCCGCCTTTGCCGACCTGCCCCAGAGTCTGCTCGACTCCAAGCTGTGGACGCAAATGAAGAAGGACCTCGTCGATTATCTCTATGGCAATCATTCAGTAACAATTTTCAAAAGCCCCCTCACCGGCGTCTACTCGACTCTCGGCGAAAGCGAAGGCGACTTCCGCGCCCGACTTGTCCATAGTGCCCACGAGTTGCGCGATGAAAAAGTCGAAGAGATGCGCGAATCGTATGCCAAAAAGCTCGAAACAATTGAGGATCGCATCGAGCGCGCCGAAGACGAAGTCGAAGAGCAAAAAGGTCAGGCCAATCGGGCAAAAATGGACACCGCTATTCGGATCGGGAGCACCATCCTCGGAGCAGTGATGGGCCGCAGTATCACCACCCGGAGTCGTGGCGCGCTCTCAGGCGCATCCCGAAGCTGGAAAGAGAGTCGCGACGTTTCCCGCGCCAAAGAGCAAGTCGCCGACTACGTCGAGGACTACGAGGAGCTTGAGCGCGAGGCGGAAGAGGAAATCGAAAAGCTCAAAGCTGAGATGGACCCGATGACCGAAAAGCTCGAAGAGATTCAGCTGACTCCCCTAAAGAAAAATTGCTCCGCCAAATCGGTCGGCGTTGTCTGGATGCCGTATCGGGTCAATCCTCAGCCTCAGCTCGGGGCGGCCTGGTAACCTCTCGCCCAGATGCTAGTCAGATATCGTTCACATTTTAATTCCGGAAAGAGTCTCATCTCAATGATCGAAAGGATCGAAAGGATCGAAAGGATCGAAAGGATCGAAAGGATCGAGGTGATAAAATGTTAGTATCGAGATCGGCCTCTCGCGAAGCGCGAGGCTTTTGAAAAATGACATTTCTGTAATCAGGGCCACCCCCGAATTGTCATTTCCAGCTGGTTGACTGGGGGTGATGAAAATCCAAGTCGATTCCAGAAAGCCTCTCCCCACCACCCTTGTTTATCTCTTCGCCTGCTTCATCAGCAGCGCGGCAGTGGCAGATTTTAATGACCCGCCGGAGGCGACCAGGCGATCGCCGCACGATTTTCGAAAAACGCATAAACAAGGCCCCACCCAAAAACGCAGTTCGGACGCAAAGGGCACTCGCTTCGTCCGGCTCGGGCCACGCACGATCCGTCTGCCGCAGGAGTTTCGGACCATCAATGGCGCCGACAATAACGCAGAGAACCCTGAGTGGGGTCAGGCTGAGATACCGTTTATCAGAGTATCGCCACCGGCCTACGAAGACGGGATCAGCCACCCATCCGGTCCCGACCGTCCCAACGCGCGCGCCATCAGTAATGCGGTCATGGCGCAGGATGAAGATCTCTTCAACGATCGCGGTGTCACCGATTTCCTCTGGCAGTGGGGACAGTTCCTCGACCACGACATCACCCTCACGCCGGTTGACGATCCAGTAGTTGATTTCAGCATCGAAGTCCCAGCAGGCGATCCGTTCTTTGATCCAAACAGCACCGGGACTCAGGTCATCACACTGGATCGCTCTTTCGGTGAAGAGGTCGACGGAGTCCTTGAGCAAATTAATGAGATCACCGCCTACATTGATGCTTCCAACGTCTACGGCTCAGATATCGAACGCGCTCAAGAACTGCGAACGCTCGACGGCACCGGGATGTTGAAAACAAGCGACGGCGAGATGCTTCCCTACAATGTCAACGCACTCCCAAACGCACCGGCAGCAGAGCTGCCTGACTTCTTCCTTGCGGGAGACTTTCGTGCGAACGAGCAGATCGGGCTGGCGGCGCTGCACACACTTTTCGTCCGCGAACACAATTACTGGGCCAAGGCGATCAAACGCGCCAACGGGACACTCAGCGGTGCCCAGGTCTACGAGATTGCTCGCATCATCGTCGGGGCCGAAATGCAAGTCATCACCTACAATGAATTCCTGCCCCTCATCCTCGGTGAGCGCGGCATGCCGCCTTACCGCGGCTACCGGAAGGACGTTAACGCCGGAATCTCAAATGTCTTTTCCACTGCCGGCTATCGATTTGGCCACACCATGTTGGCCAGTGAACTAGTTCGCATCGATCGCGACGGCCAGGAAATCGCGGAAGGGAACATCGACCTCGCGAACGCATTTTTTAACCCGGCCGCACTTGTAGACGAAGGTGGCATTGAACCAATCCTGCGGGGGCTCGCCCGTCAGCCGGCCCAGGAGATCGACGCCAAGCTTGTCGATGACGTTCGCAACTTCCTCTTCGGCCCTCCCGGCTCAGGTGGATTCGACCTGGCCTCGCTAAATATTCAACGAGGCCGTGAGCACGGCATCGCCTCTTACAACGATGTCCGCGCCGACTATGGATTGAGGAGAGTGGTGCGTTTCGAGCAGATCTCTTCCGATCCAGTCGTTGCTGGCCAGTTGGCATCGGTTTACGAAAATGTGGATCAGGTAGACGTCTGGGTTGGCGCGCTGGCGGAAGACAAAGCGCGCGGGGCGCTCGTCAGCGAGACGATGGCGACGATTCTCAGAGAGCAATTCGTGAGACTTCGCGACGGCGACCGCTTCTGGTATCAACACTACCTCGATCAGGAATTCCAGGCACTTATCGAAACACAAACCCTCGCGAAGATCATTCGACGCAATACTTCGATCAATCGCGAGCTGGCTGATAACGTCTTCATCACCGACAAGCGCCCGTTCATCAGTGACCGCGATCGGTCGAAGCGACGCCCGCCGCTTCACCTCACTCGCCTTAGAGATGCCGGGAGAGGAGACGACCGCAAAGGCCGCACCGGTCCTCCCCGCTAATTCTGGTCCGCTGCGATTGGGACTTTCGACTCAGCTGGGCAAGCTCCAAAAACCACCAGTTTCACTACAGGTCCATGCTTTTTGATTTCGAAAGTCCCGATCGATCGATAAACTCAGAAGCCATGCGGGTTCTGGTCGTTGAAGATCAACAGAAGATTGCCTCCTTCATCAGCAAGGGTCTCGAGGAAGAAGGCATGGTCGTCGATGTCTCTCATGACGGTGACGAAGGCTATGCCCTCGCCACGACTGAGCCTTATGATGCTCTCGTCCTCGACATCATGCTGCCGGGTCGCGATGGGCTCAGCATCCTCAAAAACCTCCGCAAGCAGCACATCGCCGTACCCATCGTAATCCTCACTGCCCGCAGCGAGTTGGACGAACGCCTCGAAGGTCTCAACCTCGGTGCCGATGACTACCTGACCAAGCCATTCTACATCGAGGAGCTCGCCGCGCGGCTCAGAACCGTGATCCGGCGGGCGTCAGGCGAGGCGGCGCACCTGCTCAAAGTCAGAGATCTGAAAATGGATCTGGTGCATCACACAGTGCACCGGAACGACTCCGAGATTGACTTGTCTCGGCGAGAGTTTTCGCTGCTCGAATTCCTCATGCGAACGCTGGGCCGGGCCCTCTCTCGCACTCAAATCACCGAACACGTCTGGAACTATGGCTTCGATCCAGAAACCAACCTCGTCGACGTTTACATCAAGCGTCTTCGCAAAAAGATCGACGCCGACTTTGATGACAAACTAATCGAGACCGTCCGCGGTATCGGTTACCGCATGGCCAGTGAATCGTGAGTCTGATGCTTCCCAATCGCTTTGAGATCTTTTCGCACCAAACTCTCATTCCTGCTTGTCCTCGTCGCCGCGACTGTCATCGTCGCCTTCGGTATCAGTGGGACGGTGGTAACCCGGAAACTGCTGCTCCGGTCTGTTGATCTTCAGCTGACCGTCCCAGCTGACCGCATCCTTCGAGAGATGCATCCGCGAGCCAATTTGACTCGCGTGAGCCGCAACATTCAGATCATCCATGGTGAGGAACTCGAAAACGGCAGCCTCAGCCTTGCCGTCTGGAACTATCGTGATGGCGAGTTGAGCCTCCCCATTGGAGAAGAGACGCCACTCTGGCTCGAATCAATCGACGCAGCGATTTGGAAGGATCGGCCCTTTGAGCCTCCGACCGGTCCGGGCAAGGGCCCGAAATCACTCGGTCCTGATGGGCTCGACGATTTACTGCCTCCTCCGCTGGGCCTCGATTCCCCAAAAGGCAAAGGGCCCGGACCGCGGCCCAGCGGAGCTCTTCCGCCTCACGACTTTCTACCCAGCGAGATCGATCAGACTTATGGCTTCGTTGAGTTCGATTCCTCTAGCTGGCGCTTCTGCGCCTTGGCCAGTCGAGGATATACCGTGATCATCGCTCGCGAGCTCTCCGGCTATCGTGGCGAGATGAGGCGGGTGCTCAGTCTACTTTTTGTTGCGACTCCGCTCGCGCTGGTTCTAATCGGGCTGGGTGGTTATTTCGTTGCGAATCGAGCCATCGCTCCGCTCGGATCGATCGTCCAAACGGCTGATTCAATTTCAGCTCGGGATCTTCGCGAGCGGATCCCGATCGAAAGAGGAGAAAGTGAGGAATTCGCCGAGCTGATTCGTGTCTTGAACGGGATGATCAACCGACTTGAGCGAGGTTTCAGCCACGCGACACGCTTCAGCAGCGATGTCTCTCACGAGCTCAAAACCCCGATCACCATCATGCAGGTCGAGCTCGATTCGGCGATCAAAAGTGCTCCGCCTGACTCGCCCGCTCTTGGCAGCCTTCAGTCCATTGATCGCGAAGTCGCTCGGCTCAAGTCCATCATCAGCAGCTTGATGCTGCTTTCTCAGGCAGAGTCGGGCAGACTCGAAGTGAACTTTGAGAAAGCGTCTCTGACAGATCTCATCAACGACCTGATCGAAGACGCGGAAATCCTGTGCGAGGCAGAGTCGCTTGAACTCCGCCCAGAGGTCTCCGCGGACATCGAAGTCTCAACCGACGCAGGTCTCCTCAATCAAGCCCTTCTCAATCTGGTGAGCAACGCAGTGAAATACAACAGCCCTGGTGGTTGGGTTAGGATCAGTCTGCAAAAAGCTGACTCCGCGCCCGAGGCCCTGATCCAGATTTCAAACAGCGGCCCTGGAATCCCCGAAGGCGAGACAGACCTGATTTTTGAACGCTTTCACCGAGTCGACAAATCGCGGTCTCGCGAAGTCGATGGCTTCGGGCTCGGGCTAAGCCTCGCAGAGGAAATTGCCTCAATCCTTCGAGGCGAATTGCGCCTCCTCGAGGCGACCAAGACACAGACTCTATTCGAATTGAGGCTGCCGCTCAATTGCTCAGCAGATTTCCACTAGCATTACTCGAACAACGCTCGGGGCATCCCAAACTGGGCTGTCCAAATGTCGTAGAAAACATCGCTGTGCCCTCCCTCAAAACTCACCAAGACCCAACCATCAGTGGTGCGAAGCCAGAGAGCGACCGTGTCAGAGTTTCCGAGTGGTGGAAAGGCGATCGAAGAGCCTCCCTTGTCCTGGGTTTCACCCACAAAGAGTGCCCAGTTTTTGAATGCCTTGAGGCTACCCGCAAATAGAATCGGCTGACCGGCGCGTCCCTCCAGCTTGGGACGCAACAAGTTAAATAGCTCCTTTCGCAAGGGATTTGAAACCGGGATCTCAGTAGGAACGGTATAGGGCGGATCGTAGAGTTCTGCCCAGAGATCGGAGCCGGGTTCCGGCTCATAATCCTGACCGAAAATTGGGACTGCGCCAAAGACCAAAACAGCGAGAGCGAGAGCGAGAGCGGTATGCTTGATGAGAACGAGCATGATTAAAGAAGGTGTTAGGTTGATCGGAAAGCTTCATTCTGCTACACCGCCAACACATGTCCAAATCGATTTTGTTTTCACTCTTCATTTTCCTGACCGGTTCCATCAATGCGGATGATGATTTCACAGCTCTGTTTAACGGAGTCGACCTCACCGACTGGGAAGGAGACCCAAAGCTCTGGAAAGTTGAAGACGGCGTCATCATCGGGACTTGCGAAGGCCCTGACTATCCAGAACACAATTCCTTCCTGATCTGGCGCGGAGGTTTCGTGAAAGACTTCGAGCTACGCGCCACTGTCCGTGTCATCGGGGACAATAATTCGGGGATTCAGTATCGAAGTCGTGAACTACCGGAATTTGGTGAGTGGGCCATCACTGGTTACCAATGTGATATCCACCCCGCAATCGAGCACACCGGAATGACCTACGAAGAAAAAGGACGAGGAATCTTCGGCCTCAACGGCACGAACGTCCTCCTCGATCCCGAGGGAGTGCGCTGGAAAATCAGCGAATTTGAGCCCGTCTCAGTCGACACCTCGGAGTGGACTGAATACACCGTGATAGCGCAAGGCAATCACCTCATTCACAAGGTAAACGGGGAAGTCACCTCAGAGCTGTTCGATTTTCACGAAGCAGGCCGCGCTCTGGAGGGCCTCATTGCGATTCAGCTGCATCGAGGCAATCCGAATCGGGTTGAGGTCAAAGATATCGGAGTCCGAACACTAGAAGCAGCGCAAGTGCTGCCTTTTGAGCTTCCCGAAGGTGCCGTAAAAATCGACAGGCCAAAAACACGAAATCCGCAAGGGACCGGACCGATTCAAAAAACGCAGTGAGCATCCAGTATTCGAACTTAACAAGATCAGCTTCATCGTGTGATGAACTGAAAAGAGACGACCCATGAAAGAATTCATCCCTCGCAGACACTTCATCAAGACGGGCACTGCGCTCGGCAGCACGCTCATCTGGAATCACCGGGCGTGGTCTCAAAAATCATCTGAGCAGAAACTCAAGGTGGCCCTGATTGGCGGGGGCGGAATCGCCAAAACCGCTTTCTCTGACTGCCAAAAAGAAATCGTCGTTGCCATCGCTGACGTCGACGACGATCGAGCCGCACCCGCTTTCGCTGAATTCCCGGAGGCAAAGCGATACAAGGATTTTCGCAAGATGCTCGACGTTCATGAGAAGGAACTCGACGCCGTCATCGTCAGCACTCCTGATCACACCCATTTCGCAGCGACCTACGATGCGATGCAGCGAGGAATCGCAGTCCAGACGCAGAAACCGCTGGTCCACGATTTATGGCAGGCGAGGACTTTGCAGAAGGCCTACCACCAGTTCGGTGTCCAGACGGTGATGGGCAATCAGGGCCACACCATGGAAGGGATGCGCTACATCAAAGAATGGTATGAAGCTGGTTTGATCGGCGAGGTCAGAGAGGTCCATGCCTGGACGAATCGGACGACCACGAACAATGCGAATGCCCTGCGGAGAGAAAGTCTGGCCGAGGCCGCCATCCCCGATCATCTCGATTGGGACCTTTGGCAGGGTCCCACTGCTGAGCGCCGTTTTATCAGAGGAGTAGTCCCGGGCGGATGGCGTTGGTGGTGGCCCTATGGCCTGGGCGGACTCGGAGATATCGGTTGTCACACCCTCGATATTCCGATTTACGCACTCGAGCTCGGCATGCCGCTCTCGGTCCACACCGACAAGACCATTGATTTCAGCAGCGAATATCACGACAAAAAACCGAAAGCGGAAGCGATGACCTATGTCTACGAATTCGCGCGAGAGGGAAAACCAAACCTGAGAGTTTTCTGGTACGAAGGCGGTCACCTCCCGCAGATTCCCGAGAACATGAAAAAGAGCGGGGATGTCACCGGTGGAGGTTGTCTCCTGGTTGGGGATCAGAACACGATTGTCTCACCCGGGATGCGTCCGACCAGTCCGAGAATCGAAAACGGTTGGGACGAGCTCCGGAGGAGCCTCCCACCGAAGACAATTCCGCGAGCTATTGGAGGCCCAATCAAAGAGCTCTTTGGCGCAATCCGCGGCGAGATTGAAGCGCCGGGGTCCAATTTCGACTATGCGGTGCCGCTTACGGAAACTGTCATTCTGGGGACCCTCGCGATGCGGACGGGCAAGAAGATCGAATACAACTCCGAGAGCATGACCTTTTCCGACAGCTCGCTCGATGAGTGGGTCAAAGAATCGGTCCGCGTCATACCCCTCTTCTGAGGTCCTTAAGGCGCCCCGTGCGTGTT
>JBCCBR010000048.1:0-11842 GCA_039033935.1 Verrucomicrobiota bacterium | reverse complement strand
TTGCCCCTCACCAAAACGCTTTTGCCCTCGTGTTTGCGTTTTTCTCTCTGATTTCAACCAGCTTTGGAGCTGATTCTTTCCGCTTTTCCGGAAAATCAAAAGCACCAGTATCGATTGAGCCGTGCTCGATCTACCCCTGCGAGATGCCGGGGCCTGTCACGCTGACTGGCCGCTTTGGCGAAAGTCTGGTCGAGGGCCAGGCAGATCTTATTTTCCCGCTCAACACGCCCCCTCTCGAAGGCGGCTTGGCGACCTTCGGGATGCTGAGCTACCTGCGAAATGATTATGGGCAGGAGAGCTACAGCCTTGGTCTGGGAGCGCGATGGCTCTTGACCGAAGCAAATGCGGTGATGGGTTACCGCATCCATGGCGACTTTGCTGAGACCGCTTTGGAAAACCAAGTGAACCAGCTCGCCTTCGGATTTGATCTCTTTCATGGCAAAGGCTGGGACTTTCACACCAATTTCTATGTTCCAGTCTCGAGCGAGCGCTCTCGTCGGATCGATGGCAGCCGCACCGATGTTTCGGAGTCTCAGATCCGGAATGAAACCTACTATGATCCTTATGCGACTGGGCATCAGGTCAGACAGGGGTATGAGTACGAGACCACGACCCGGACGGTGACGACAGATCTTTCCCAGGTCTTGCAACAGCGGGAAAAAGGCCGAGCTGGAGGCGATGCTCGATTCCTTTTCGATGTCTATGGTAAGGCGTGCGGGCCAAAAGTTCGCGCGATGCTCGGCGCCTACTATTATGAGGGACACTTCAGCGACGAGATCTTCGGTGCGATGACCGGGCTCTACTTTATCCCCAGTCCTGGTCTGCAGGTCGGGGCCGAGTATTATGGCGATGACGAACTCTACGGCGATCACTGGATTGCGACGGTAGGAGCCTCGATTCCGACCGATTCGATTTTTAATCCTGGGAAATGGGGGCGCAAAGAGCCGGCATACAGCGGCTATGTAGGTGGTAAAGGCTACACTCCAGCGGCAGCGCATTGCCAAACTGATTATCTGACAAGCCGACTCTACGCCAACGCGCCCCGGCTCGCTCGTCCGGTCACCGATGTGGAGACGACCGTAATCAGCGAAGAGATTGTGAGCCAGTCAGTTTCTGAAACGGTGACCGTCGAGGTTGGCGAGAAGGTGATTCAGGACGATGTCATGTTCGTGAACAACGGAGCTGCGGTAGGGAACGGGGTGAATGCCGGAACGGCCGGAGGAGATGGAACGGCCGAAAATCCGTTTGATACGATCCAGGCGGGTGCCGACGGAGTTGCCACCACCTTTGGTGGAAGCGGGACGGTCTATGTTCAGGGTGGGACTGGGAACACTTACACCGAGACCATCAACGTTGGCCATGGGGGTTCCCCCGCTGCCGGTGTCACCGATATTGCCTTTGTCACTAGTTTGAAGGGCTTCCAAGCATGTGGCGGTCTGGTCTTTGGCGGTGACACAGTGCTGGCTGATCTCGCCGGCGGATTCGATCTCAGAAATTTGAATTCGGCTCAGGTTACCGGATTCTCGATAACTGGGGGCACGGCAAATGCGGGTCCAGCCGGAGTGCCTGACACAGGTGCAGCGGGCGGCTATGGGATTCTCGCCTACAACGTGCAGAATTTCGTTGCCAGTTGTAACACGATTTCAGGCGTTTCAGATCGTGGCATTCTGCTCTTTAATGATTCGGTCAGCAACGGCGCTGCATCCATCACTGAGAACACGATCGACCTCGCCGGTGCCCCGGCTGGAGTGAATGGAATCGAGGCAGTGGTCGTCGGAGTTGGAAATCGCCTTGGGGTCGACATCATCGACAACAATATTCTGAATGCACCTGACTGCGCGATCCACCTGGAGTCGTTCGATAACGCGCTGCTCCAGGCGACTAACGTTAGCAACAACACCATCAATGGTGCGGGTAATGTCGGCATCTCAATCATTGGTAATGACACCAGCACGATTCAGATTGATCAGCTTTCTGGAAACACGGTTAACGGAACGGTCGCTCGGGTTGACCCGGCGCTAACGACGACAACGACCGCTGCGTCCGTCAGAGTTGAGGCCAACGATTCGGCCAATATCAGTCTTTCCAATGTCACCGGGAACCAGTTTGGCAACACCACCGCGCTGGCTCGCGGCACCGGAGCTGGCAATGCTGACGCCGAACACGGTTTCCGCTTTCTTGAGACCGGAGCCGGATCGAGCATCACGGTCTCAGGATCGGGTAACACGGTGAACTGGGATGGGCCGGCCGCTGGAGCTGCAGGTGACAGTGGTAACAGCGTTTTCGCTACAGGCGACACGGTCAATGCCGGGGCTCTCGGCTTCCAGGTCAACAGCGCCGCCGCGATCTTCGATACAGATCCATACCGGCTCGACTGATCGGGTGACCGGTCACCGGAGACCGATCGAGAAGCTACTTTCCCGGATCGCAGCTACAGCGAATCCATCCGCACACGAGATCCCCGGCTTTGGCCGGGGATTTTTCGTTGGCCTATTTGATAGGAAATTAGCCGGCCATAACAACGATCGAGGATCGATTGGGAAGAACCACGCTGCGGCCAGTTTTTTCTCTGTGCAATCGCCTGTTTGTCAGCCTATAACCGGTCCATGCCTGCCAATTTCAGACTATGTCTCAGCCTGCTTCTCTCACTCTTTCCAATTTACATATCCGCTCAGACTGATGATGCCAGTTTCTCTGATGTCACCGTGACTCACGGGCCGATGCTGGGGCGACCAACCGCATCATCTATGACGATCTGGGCGAGGACGGATCGACCCGGAGAAATCTCGATTTTCTACGGCACCGATCCACAAAAGCTCGACCAGCGATCGGAGCCCCTTTCGACCACGATCAATCGAGACCTCACAGGTCACGTCACGCTCGACGGGCTCTCCTCCGGAACCCGTTACCACTACCGGATCGAGGGCCATCAGCTCTCGGGGTCATTTCGCACCCTCGATGACCCGGAAAATTACCGAAATCCCGAGACCAACCCGGAAGGGCTCTTCAATTTCACGTTTGAGTTCGCCTGTGGCAACAACCCGAAAGGCGGGGGAGACAGCGTCGGACCGACCACCCCTGTGTTTGATGTTCTGAACCGCGATTGGCGCGAGCGAGTCGACTTCGCGATCCTCAACGGAGACTGGCTCTACGAAGTCGAGCGTGATTATCCATTTGATAAATGGCTCGATAAACTTCACCTCGATGCTGATCAGGCCCCCCGCGACACCCTGGTTGCGCCCACTCTCGTCGGGGTCTGGCAAAACTACAAAACCTTCCTCCAGCGGGGCCGTAATCTCAGCGAATGGCATCGCCACATGCCGACTTATTACACCGCTGACGACCACGAGTTGATCAACGATATCTATGCCACCGCCGAAACCGGGTATGTCAATCGACGCGCCGTTTTTCGTGATATCGGGGTGCGCGGGTGGTTCGACTATCTCGCGTGGGCGAACCCAACCGAAACCACCGCCGAGGCCTGGTTCGGCCATGGGCTATTCGAGGAAGGAAGCGACGTGATCGAAGACCCTGAGGCGCGCTTTACTGAGCTCGATCTCGAGGAAATGGCGAACCTCCACGTCCACTGGGGATCTCCGACGGACGGCGTGCCCGAAGCCGAGTTTGATGCGGTGCCTGGTGATCCAAATTCAGCTGTTTATGAAATCGTCGAGGTGATCGATGACACTCGGATCCGTGTCAATCCGCCGGCAAAGGCTGACGGCACCGCCAGCTACTCGATCGGGCGCCGCTGTTACGGGAAATTCACGGTATCGAACTGCGATTTCTTCCTGCTCGACACCCGCACCCATCGCTCACTCCACAATGTCGACTTTCCCGATAACCCCGAAGCGACGATGCTCGGGCCGAAGCAGCTCGCCTGGCTGAAGGATGGCATCAGCGAAGGCTCAGCGGACTTTATCTTTGTCGTATCGTCAGTGAATTTCATGGTCCCGCATGTGGGAAGCGGGGGAGGGGCCGACAAGCAGGAGACAATCAAAAAGGACGACGCTTGGACCGTTTTCCTGAAAGAGCGTGAGGAGCTGATTGAGTTCTGGGACGAGCTTGAGCAGCCGGTCTTCGTCCTGACCGGCGATCTACACAACTCGTTTGCGATCCGTATCACCGACAACGTCTACGAATTCGCAAGCGGGCCGCACAACTCGATCAATCACATGCCGGTGAAAGACGAGGGAGGTCGACCGGCCAACGGTGTCTTCCAGTATGGGCCACGACCCTGCGAGATCCGCTGGTCGAGTTATGCGATGGAAGATATCGAGAGGAAAAATCGGACCTTCCCTCACTTCTGCATCGTCGAGATTAAAAACGTATTTAACAACCCGATCGAGCGGGGAGGGGAGCGCTGGTTCGCTTTCCCGCATCCGCAGGTCATCTTTCAGTTTTACGACGGGATCACCGGCGAATTTAAATACTCCGAGACGATCATCAAAGGCTTGCCGTAGGTGACGATTTCGAGTTTGCTGCGACTGTGAGAGGAACACTGCGCAATATCGAGACTGGGGAGCAATTTGAGCTCACCGGCGTTACTATGTTAGGCCGGAGTGAGGAATGCGCCGTGCGGATTGGGGATCCTCGGGTTTCGCGTCGCCACGCGATGATCCGGGTGCAGGAGCGTGGGTTCTACATCTTTGATCTCGGGTCATTCAATGGCAGCTATCTCAATGGCTCTCGGATCACCGCGGCGCGGCGCCTGAAGAGCGGAGATGTGCTTCAGTTTGCCGATCATGAGTTTCATTTTGAGCAGGTAGGCGAGAGCAATGCGATGGATGGCGACACGCTCGGCGGGTCGACCATGGCGTTGATTCGCTCGCGTCCGGTCGTGATCCTGGTGAGTGATATTCGTGGCTTCACCAAACTTTCCGAAGTGCTCGATCCAGATGACCTCGCGCAGATCATTGGCAGCTGGTATGCGGAGTGCGAGCGGATCGTCGCGAATGGAGGAGGGACCGTCGACAAATTTATCGGCGACTGTGTCCTTGCTTACTGGACCGAGGTGAACCCTGAGACCCTCAACAACGCACTCAACACTGCGGCCGGGATCAAACAGGCTTGTGCTGCGATTAACAAAGCGCGCGCGGATTTATTGGGGGATTCAAACTCGTTTTCGGCAGGCTTCGCCCTCCATACCGGAAAAGTGGCCTACGGTGGGATGAGTCAACGCGAATTCACCCTGGTCGGTGATCCCGTCAATTTAGCCTTTCGCCTCGAAACTCTGACGCGTGAGCTGAACGAAGACGTGCTGGTCTCGGGTGATTTTGTGAGGGCTTTGCCTCAGTCACGCTCCCTTTTTCGCAACCTCGGTGTCCACAAAGTAAAAGGCCGCGCTCAAGGCGTCGAGGTCCACGCTTTGATCGAGTGAGTCTCAACCCTTCAGGTCCCGCAACTCGGCGTCGAGCGTTGCGAGATAGTCAGATGTGGCGCGGAGCCTCTTTGTGGTGAGCTTGGCGATGAATTCGTAGAGCGAGGCGTAAAAGGCTGGATTCTCCTCTTTCGGCAGTTGGTGTTCGAGAAATCGCTGATCGACTGCGAGGCAGAATGAGTCCTCTACCGCGACAATCGAGGCTGACCTTTTTTCGTCTTCGAGAGCGGCGAGTTCGCCGAAGATGTCGCCGGTCTGATTCATCGTCACCAGCTGTTCTCCGCCTTTTATCACCGCGACCTTTCCGGCGAGAAGGATGAAAATCCGGGAGGCCTCGTCTCCTTCAGCGATTACGACATCCCCCGGTCCGCATTCGATGAAGGCCGAGGCGTGAAGGACATGGTCGAGATGGTCTTTAGAGAACGCTTCCAGAAATGGGACTTCTGAAAGGGTCTCGGGGACATTCTCTTCGTCGTGGATGTAGGCGTATTCTTGCACAGCGCGAAATTAGAATCTGAGAGCCCGAATTGTCGAGCCTTCACTTCTGGAAAATGCTGCGCCGTCCAGGCGGCCTTTTTATGCGATGTCGTCGCCGGCCTGCCACATCAGCTCGGCAAGACGCTTCGGATCGGTCGATCCGGTCTTTGCCACGAAACCCCGCGCGTGAGCGAAATGAACGTCGGGTTCATCAGCGATACGGGTAAAATCGAGGCGAGTGTTGTCCCTGAAACGAGAGAGTCCATAGCCTCTGCCACGACGATCCGGGTATATCATCCCAATCACCGAATCCGACCTGCCTTGCTCTTCAATAAAGCGTGGGAGTCCCGAGGAGGGGTCTTCCGGCATCGGTTGAGTCCGGGGAAGAAAGACAATTTCGAATGCCCTGATTCCCTCGCCGATCAATTCGAAGGAGGCGTGCCTCCCTATCATGTCGATTCGCTCGCGGAGACCCCTGATAAAACCGACCAGGTCCTCTCCCACAAAGCGCATCACCTCATAGATGGGATCGCCCTCGCGCAATTCAGAGCGCTGCGCGAATCGGCGCAACAAAGTGATATCGACCGGGGAGTGGAGGGCGCCCATTACTTCGCGATCGACGCCGAGCCATTTGGCAGTTTCGAACGGCCCCCGAGCATCAAACCACTCCGCAACCTCGAGCCACTCGCAGAACTGCCTCGCGTCAGTGTAGAGCCCGAGGTATTTCAGCACCAGGGAGAGCGCGCAGATGGGATCGTGCTCCGGAGGGAACTGGTGATGGTCAAAATTCAGCTGTTCGGGGGCATGCACTCCGCCGACGTCGACTACGGCGATAGATGGATCAGAAAGATCGTGTTCAGTGGGCTCTCGACGGAAAACTGGCACCTGGAATTGGTGAATCAGAAGACAGCATGCCAGAAAATCGTCTTTGTGGGCGCTGCCGGGGTGAGTCACGATTGCTTTCATTGCGATAGTCATGCCTTGAGACCGACGAAACGGCGAGAGGGTTGGCGGACAGCATTCCCCCGAACTGGTTTCGAGACCCGGAATCGGCGAATTGAAGTGACGACTTTACCTGCCCCTATCGTTTGGACAAGCAATCGCCAAAAAATATCAATCACCGCGCCCAGAGGAGGCAGATCACAAGCGTGGCTCGCCTGTGAACAACCCCCAAATTGGACCTGACAGACAACACCGAGGCCAATTCGAAGCAGAAATCTGGCCCGAGGTCCAGGTTCGCTCTACTCTGCGGTCTCCGGCTCAGAAGCTTCGCCTGCCCCGCTGTCACCGTCTTCGGTGGATGCTTCAGGGCTGGCATCGGGAGCTGTCTCAGTGGATGGAGCTGGAGCATCCTCCTCGGCAGGTGGAGTGGCCTCGGGAGCGGCTTCGGTCGGGGCTGCCGGAGAGTCACTTTCGGCCGGGGCGGGGGCATCGGAGCTCTCAGGTGTCGCTACAGCGCCCTCGGCCGCGTCTGGAGCATCGCTCTCTGCGGGGCTCTCGATAGGAGCAAGAGGGTCAGTTTCACCGGGCAGGGTTTCAGTGAGTGGATCAATCGTTTGAGTCCCTGGCAAATCAGAAAGCATCTCTGGCGGAAGGCCGGGCAAGGTCGGCTCCCGCGCTTCGACCTCATCGAAGACACCCTTCGCGGCTGATTGCTTCATCGCCCGTGCCTGGACCATCATCAAAGAGATCGCCGAGACGAAGAAGATAATCCCGAGCCAGGTCGTAATCTTCTGCAAGATGTCTGTGGTGTGGGCACCGAGGGCTGCATCGAGGGTGCCGCCTCCAAATGCTGCGCCGAGACCTTCCTGCTTTGGGCGCTGAAGCAACACGATGAGCACCATCAGCACACTCGTTGCGAGTAGCACCACCGTGAGTAAAATCGATACAATAGCCATGGGGCGCGGAATATGGGGCATGCAGATTCTCTTGTAAAGGGGCAGCTTTTGCCGACAAACTCACCCTGATCCACCTTCTCCAGCGGTATCTGGAATCCGCCGCGACCGCTTCTACTCAATGCCCGAAGACGCACCAGCCAGATCGTTGCGACCCGTCGAGCTCTCAGGCACCGTGAAGTCTGTTGTTTTTCACAACGAGGAAAATGGTTTCACGATCCTCCAACTGGAAGCCGAAGATGCGGTTGAGCCAATCACTGTAAAAGGCACGCTTCCGGCCGTAGTCGCGGGAGAGCGACTCAAAGCAAGAGGCAGCTGGCACAATGACCGGCGCTTCGGACGCCAGTTCGATGCTCATAATCTCGAAGCAGTTGCCCCCCACTCTGAGGAAGGTCTCCAGCGGTTTCTCGCGAGCGGGCTCATCGATGGGATCGGAAAAGCCTACGCGAAGCGGATCGTCAAAAAATTCGGAACAGATACTTTGCGGATCATAGATGAAGAAAGCCAGCGCCTCGAGGAAATCGCTGGGATTGGCAAAGAAAGGCGTCGCCGCATCAAAGACTCCTGGCAGCGTCAGCGCTCCGTCCGTGACATCATGGTTTTTCTCCATGCTCATGGGCTCTCGACTGCACGAGCGCTTCGGCTTTACCAGCGCTATGGTGAGAATGCGGTGAATGTACTTCGGGAAAATCCCTATCGGCTCGCGAGTGACCTACCCGGCGTGGGATTTAAGACAGCAGACGACATTGCCCGGAAAATGGGCCGAGCGGATGATTCTCCGGCGCGCCTTTCGGCCGGTCTCCTTCACGTGCTCGATCATGCCAATCGCGACGGCCACACCGCACTGCCACGGCCCGATCTTCTCCAGCGCGCGGCCGAGCTGCTTGAGGCACCCTTGGAGTTGCTTGACCCGATCCTATCGGACCTGGTTGCAAAAGAACGCCTCGTCTCGAAACCGACGGACCAGACTGCTCCGGAAGGCTTGGAGTTGCTCTATTTGTCAGATTGGGCAATCGCCGAAAAGTCTGTAGCCGATGCGATTCAGGCTCTTGCTCAGAAGCCTTCCAACTTTCCTGCAATCGAACCGCAACGCGCAGTCGCTTGGTTCGAGCGGCATCATCAGATTGAGCTTGGCACCGAGCAGGTCTCGGCGGTGGCGGGAGCAATTCAGAATCGACTCTTTGTCATCACAGGCGGCCCCGGGACCGGGAAAACCACCATCCTCAATGCGATTCTCGAAATTCTGAGCGCGAAAGGGGTGCAACCCGTTCTCATGGCGCCGACGGGACGCGCTGCGAAAAGGCTCACCGAGAGCACGGGTCGCGAGGCATTCACCCTCCATCGTGCCCTCGAATACCGCCCCGAAGCAGGATTCACCCGCAACACGCATCACCGGCTCGCCGGGGATCTCTTTGTGGTCGACGAGGCGTCGATGGTCGATATCGAATTGATGTCCCATTTTCTTTCGGCGCTGCCAGATGAGGGGAGCGTTCTTTTGGTAGGCGATGTCGATCAGCTGCCTTCGGTGGGACCGGGGACGGTCCTGCAGGACATCATCGAGAGTGGGATCGCTCCGGTCGCTCGCCTCACTGAGATTTATCGACAGGCTCAGACCAGTCAGATTATCAAGGCGGCGCACGAGGTCAATCGAGGTCGAAGCCCAACTGGATCCGAGTCTCCTCAAGGCGATTTTTTTGTTTTTCGGCGAGACGGCCCGGAGGCGATCAGCGATACCCTTCAGGTTTTGCTTGAGGAAAAAATTCCGGACCGCTTTGGGTTGGATCCGCGAAAGGAGATACAGGTCTTAACCCCGATGAATCGGAACAGTCTTGGCACAGCCGAGCTGAATGTCCGATTACAGAATGCGCTCAATCCTCCTCTCAGCGGGGTCATTGAGATTGAGCGATTTGGGACCACCTACCGAACGGGTGATCGAGTCATTCAGACGCAGAACAACTACGATAAGGAGGTCTTCAACGGAGACATCGGACACCTTATCGAGATCACCACTGAGCCCAGCTCGATCTATGTGCGGTTCGACGATGATCACGTTGTCCACTATGAGCCCGCTGAACTCGATGAGTTGCGCCTCGCCTACGCCATCACGATCCACAAAAGCCAGGGAAGCGAGTTCCCCGCAGTGGTCATTCCATTGTCGACCCAGCATTTTCCCCTTCTCCAGCGGAATCTGCTCTACACCGGTCTGACCCGGGGAAAACGACTCGTGATTCTCGTCGCTGAAGCTCGGGCGCTCGATCTTGCGGTCTCTCGCCACGACAGTGATCGGCGGATCGGGGGCCTCCTTGACCGTCTCCGCAGTATTTAGAGCAGGCTGGGGTCAGGTCGTTTTAGGAAACTGAAAAAAATTCCTCGGAATGTGAATAAGGCCTCCGGTCCGTGCGTCTCTCCTTCCGAAGACACACTCTTCCTAATCCCACCCTGAAAAAACATGAAAAAATACGCACTTGCTATTCTCGCTGCTGTTGGAGCTCTTTTCTTTGCTCCAACCACCTCGGAAGCTGGTGGCATCAGCATCCGTTTTGGTAGCGGCCCTTCATTTGGGCACAGCTACAGTCCACGCTATTACAGCTCTTCACGCAGCCACTACAGCTCGAGGAACTACGTGCCGCGCGTAATCAGGACTTCGATCATCAATCAGTGCCGCCGTCGTTACGTGCGCTATCTGCCCTGCGGGACCCCGCAATACTACTACGCGACTCGCGTCACCTATTGCGACCACTACTGCAACGGATCGCGCCGCACTTACACTCGGACGCACTACTAATCCTGATTGGCTGAGCAGGAATTTTCCTGAGCCATCACAGAAGATGCCGGATTGGTCTGCTGACCAGTCCGGTTTTTTTTGTGGCCTGCCGGAACCTTTCAGCCGGTAGGGACGATTCGTCCTCGGGCGTCTGCTGCACGGGACCCCCCGCCCATACTCAGTAGGTTCCGCCCCGGAGCAGAGAGGCGCGGAGGACCCTCGGGGACGAGCTTCCCTACCGTTTGTCGCAGAATCGGTAGGGACGATCCGTCCCCGGTCGTCCACCGTTGCGCGGTCTTTCAGCAATCTATTGACTGGCTTCCGAAGTCTTCACCACCATTTCCCCTTTCATGATGACCCAGTGGCCTGGAAAGGTGCAAAGGTAGGGGTAAACGCCTGGCTCAGTGGGAGCTTCGAATCGCATTACTTCCGCTTGATCCACCCCCAGCAATTTGCTGGCATGGAGGATCTGATCTGACTCCGGCACGAAGTGCTTTTTGATGCCGTTAGGGTCTTTTGCCATTTCGTTCCCTGCCATCCCGACAGCTTCAAGCGCGCCGGGATTCACAATCACGAGGTTGTGTTGCGTCGCATCCGGGTTCGTGAAAACGAGCTTCACTGGCTGACCTGCGGTGACTTCGAATTGGTTGACGGTGTAGAGCATCCGCTCCGGCACACAGCTGATTTCAATCGTGGCAAGATTTTCCTGGCTGTCGAAAGCGATCTCCTTCTTGCTTCGCTTGCTGATCACCGAACTCATTTTCGCGTAGGAGTCCCAGCTTTCGACAAATGCAGCGACTTCTGCGTACTCTTCGCTTTCCCTCCAGAAACCTTCGAGAGCGTCCGAAATGAACGCGTTATGCGCGGCGAAACGGAGGTGAGCTCCCATCGGCTGATTGATGACTGGAAGGACGGCATCAAGAGCCTCTCTTGATCCGAGATAGCTCGCGGCGATGACTGCCTCGGTCCGAACGATCGCGTCTGGATCCGTAGCCGCCTCTCCTAGAAGGGCCAGGCCTGAGTCCGGGAGTGTGTCAGCGAGATATCGGATCTGGCGGGTCGCGGCGGCGCGAGCATCGGGACTTTCCGACTGGCTCAACGACTCAACAAGGTCTCCGCGCGGAGAGTCGGTGCTGCGGGACAACCAGAGCCCTTCGAGCTGGGCGTGTTCCGCTTCCTCCGGCAGAGCATCGATCCAGGGATTGAGCACTTCGCCAAGTTCAGACGGGTCCAACTGTCGGAGTTCTCGTTTCGCCCAGTAGCGGTAGCGGTATTCGGGGCGTTGCAGAAGCTCGAGTAAGGCTTCCGGCGAGGCCCCAGCGATCT
>JBCCBR010000047.1:0-11910 GCA_039033935.1 Verrucomicrobiota bacterium | reverse complement strand
GACTGCGGCCGAATGCGCGACACATCCAGCGGCTCGCGATGGTTGAGGAGCATCCCGATTACAATCATCAGACTCTCGCCGACTACAAGATTGCGAAAGCCGAGTTCAAGAAAATGGCGATGCCGGATCAGCGCTTCCCTGCCCCCGAGTATCTCCAGGGAGCGCTCCTCATGATCGATAACCGGACCGGAGCGATCATCGCCCAGGTCGGCGGGCGCGATTTTCGCGACAGCATGTTTGACCGCATCACTCAGGGGCAACGGCCTCACGGCACCGCGTTCACTCCTTTCGTTTACGCCGCCGCATTCGAAGCCGGTAAATTCCCGGCCACCTTGCTCGACGACACCCCGATGGATGCCCGCAAGATCATGATCGGCGGCACCACTGGCATCCTGGGAGAATGGGGACCGGAGAGCTTTGAGAATGTTTACGAGAATCGCATCACGGCCCGGCATGCTCTGATCACGTCCAAAAACGCTGCCACTGTGAGGATGGGCAATCTGGTGGGAACAGATGCAGTCGTGGCTCTAGCTGAGCGGGCAGGACTCGACTTCGAAGGAGACCTCAAGGAATACAGCGCCACATTTCTCGGTCGAAACCCGACCTCACCAGAATCACTTGCTCTGGCCTACACTGTTTTCCCGAACGGAGGCCGTCGACCAGCAGAAACTCAGATCATCGAAACGATCCGTAGCTCCACTGGCGCTGAGCTCTATCGGCCCGAGGCGACTCTCGTCCGAGACCCGGCGATCGATCCTTACACCGCTTACCAGATCAACAGCATCCTGACCGAGGCGATGAAGGCGAAAGGTCCTGGACCAGGATCAAAGGCCCGGGACCGCTATGAGCTTGGCGACTTCCCGGTTGCCGGAAAGTCGGGCACTGAATACAACTTCACCGACAACTGGTTTGTCGGTTACACCTCGGAAGTCACTTGCCTCGTCTGGACCGGGTTTGACCAAACCGCAACAATCTACCCCGGGGCTTTCAGTTCCGACACCGTCCTGCCCGTCTGGTCGGCGGTGATGAATCTGGCAGCTGAGAAGTTCGAACCAAAAGCCTTCGTCCCACCGCCCGACGCGCTCCAGGTCGAGATCTGTCTAAAGTCTGGTCAGCTCGCAACTGACGATTGCTACGAAGTCCAACAAAACGACGATGGCACTACTTCTCAGGTGCGGAGCACTTACATGGAGTATCTCCGGCCAAATTCACAACTCGACGAGATCTGCGAAGTCCATGGCCACGGAGGCCTCCGCCGGATTACCAATCAGCCAGATCCGGGCGGACCTCTTAGAGCAGCTCCGATCGTGGATCTAACAAATGAGCCGGTTCTGCCGATCGGAAATACGATCGTCGGGACTGAGGATCCCTACCGCACGAAAGTTCCTCTGTTGCGCGCTCGCGTCGCGACTGCGGCAGCGAGTTCCACCGCGATCATCGCAACGCCCCTCGTCGCTCAGCCTCTTGGCCAGGAAGAGGGCGGAGCCGAAGCCGTCGGAGGCGCAGAGGGCGACGATCCGGTCGCGCTCGAAGACCAGCCGGCCCAGGCTCGTCCGATTCGGGCCACCCCAATCGTCGCGCAGCCCGTCATCGTCGAGGAGCCAGCCATCGAGCGCCCCGAAGAGCGGGTCCAGTTGCCACCGCCAGCGGCGATTGATTTTGACGAGTAGAAAATCTTCTGAGAGCGGGGGCAGCGTAGGAGAATCCGCAGATTACGCAGATAGACGCAGATTTTTTCGAAGATTCCGTATGCAATCTGCGAAAATCTGCGGACAGAGAATTTCCAGAGCGAAAGCAAAAAGGATTCGTGCTCTAAGCCCGAAACTCGCCGCTGTTTCAATCAGACTGTCCGCTCTAGAAATGATTCGATCCGAATGACTGCATATGGACTCGAGACCGTTTCAGAGGAATTCACGCGAAACGGTTACTTCGTAAAGTGCATCGTCAATTCGACCGCTGCCGTTTTCTTCCCCGGTTCGATCCAGCATCGAGACGTGAAGCGAGAAGGTGTCTCGTATGAAGATGATTATCGAGGCAACGCGATGGCAGCCACCATTACCCCAGGTGTGATCGACGTAAGGTTTCACGAGGCGTACCCAGATGAATCAGTGAGGACAATCTTCGGTCGACTACTCGAGCTTGAGAGCATGGCCTGGGCGTCGGGATTTATGGTTCGATATCAGGGCCGTCCACTCCTCGGAGTGTGAGTCGCACGAAAACCGGAGCTCTCAAGCCTGATCACATCGCGAGTCGATTGACTTCTCGGATTCGAATCCCTAACATTTAGCCGGAGTCGCGCCCTCTGGTCAGGCTGAGATTCCTCAAACGATCCATGCTCGTCTTCATCAAACTCGCCCTGTCTGCGGGGCTCATCTATCTCGTCAACGAAATCGTCGTGGTGCGGAGCAAGCCGCTACTTGGCAGCTTGGTCGCTTCTCTGCCATTGGTCTCGATCATTACCTTTATCTGGATCTGGCAGGGGATGAGTGGAGACCCGGCGGCGCGCGATGAAAGGCTCGCGACCCACTCGACCGGTGTCTTCTGGTTTGTGGTGCCGAGTCTGCCGATGTTTCTGGTCTTCCCGTGGCTGCTGCGCAAGGGCATCAGCTTCTGGCCCAACCTGGGGCTCTGCTGCCTTCTGACAATGGCGCTTTATTGGCTGATGACTCTCGCCCTGAAAAGATTTGGGATCGAGATGTGAGGGCGGGAAAGCCGAGAGAGCGCCTCGGACTTAGAGTTCGAATGACACGAGCGACACAGGATGCTCCCGTTTCTCGCTGACGCCTTCGATCTCAGCCTGTCTCGTCAGATATTGACGCCAGGGACTCATCGCGGTCGACCAGTCTGCAAAATCAGTCGGCTGGTCCTCTGAGTGTTCCAGAGGGCGGTCGGGCACAGGGAATTCCAACTCGAGTGAACTGAGCTGTGGTTCGATGTGGGTTGGATCAATCATCCTGCTCTAATGCCGCCCGGAGCGAAGCCAGTGCCTCTTCCCCGCCATACCGTTCAACTATAGCAGACACGTCTTCATCTTCAAGCTGAAGCCCGTGGATGCGAAATAGTCGAATCACATCGCTAAAGTCCATTGCATCCGGCCGTCGGTGGGCTGCTTTGCTGGCGTGGAGTTTCATCGCGATCAAATGCAACAGGGCCGGGACACCAACCGCAAAACCAGGCACGATTTCTTTCTCGACTGCCTCGTGCCAGAGCCGATCCCATACCGGTTGCCGAACCACCATGACATCGACATCTGTGCTGCCCTGTTTTCGAAACTGCGCAAACTGAGGGGTTTCGTAGTAGCACTCAAAATGCTGCTCCTCGAGCAGGATCCGCCACTCCCGGATCTGATCTTCGCTGACAAGGAGATCGATATCCCGCGTGAAGCGCGGGACTGCATACAGAATAACGGCATGCCCTCCGATGAGGAGACACTCGAGGCCAGCTTCTTCGGAGTGAGAGAAGATTGCCTTGAGCTGTTCGAGGTCGTCCATGGGAGCGAATTCGAGGATCACGCCGCGAAACTCTCCCCACAGCTGCAGGTCACGACCGCATTGGGATTGGTCACTTTGAAACCGCCCTGTTGCAGGTCGTCGGAAAAATCGAGCACTGAGCCGGTCACAAAAAGCGCGCTTTTCGGATCTATCACCACGCGAACTTCATTGGACTCGACCATGATGTCGCGGTCCCTCGGCCCATCGACCAGATCCATCTTGTATTGCAAGCCGGAGCAGCCCCCACCTATCACAGCGACGCGAAGAGCGCCTTCCTCAAGCCGGCCCTGCTTCTTGAGCAAGGATCGCAGCTTCGACGAAGCCCCATCGAGCACCTTGATCAGCGTTTCGTTTCCCAGCTTATAATTCATCCGCCCGAAATGAACACCCGATTTCACATCGATGCCAATCCCCTTCTTGCGGAGAGATCTGCACAACCGCAACGCCCCGTTGCACCAACTCCCGCTCGATCGGCGAATGGGTTCAGCTGCCCTCGCCCAGCATCTTCGTCATCTGGTCAAAGTAGTCAGTCGCAAAACTGTCTTCCGCTGGCTCAGCAGCGAGTGAATCGTAGTCGGTCTTCTCGATTTCGTCCTCGCTCAGTTCCTTGAAAAAAGAACTCGGCTGACAGGGCATCAGTTCGCCCCATCGTCTCCGGCTGTGGCACCAGGTGATGGTGAGTCGATCCATCGCGCGAGTGATGCCGACGTAAAAAAGACGCCGCTCTTCGGCTTTGCTGCCTTCTTCGACGGAGCGAGAGTGAGGCAGGACGCCTTCTTCCACCCCGACGAGGTAGCTGATTTTAAACTCGAGTCCCTTCGCCGCATGCATCGTGATGAGCGAAACGCCCCGCTCCTCGGTTTGATCTTTGTCGTCTTCCTTTTCCTGCATCAGGGCGACGCTATCGAGGAAACGTCGTAAGCCGCTGTTCCGCTTTGCGACGTGGTTATGCATCGCCTCAATCAGCTCGGCGATATTGCGTCTCCGCATGTCGACTTCTTCCGCTGACTTGCAGTTCTTTTTGAGATACTCGGTGTAGTCGATCTCTTTGAGAAGATCCTCCGCCATGTTGGCGTAATTGGCGGAGTCGGTGTGGGCGATGTCTCCATACCGATTCAGAAATTCGATGAACCGCTCGATCGCATTACGCGCCCGGCTGCTGAGCAGCCCGCGAAATTCGGCATCGTTCAGAGCCGCGTAGACGCTGAGCTGATGATCGATGCTAAACTGAGTCGCCATCGCGATGGTGCCTTCGCCAATGCCTCGCGGTGGCGTGCTGATGACTCGCAGCAGGCTGACATCGTCGTCGTGATTTAAGATCACATTGAGATAGGCGAGCACGTCTTTGACCTCGCGGCGCTCGAAGAAGCTTTGACCGCCAATCAATTTGTAGGGAATTTCTGCCTCTCGGAGCCGCTCTTCGAGTAAGCGCGACTGGGAATTCATCCGAAACTGGATCGCCATATCTTCGTAGCGGATCCCTTCGATTCGGTGCATTTCGAAGAGTTCTCCGATGATGAAATCTGCCTCCGTCTCAGCGTCCGGCATTGCCACGATCCGAGTTTTCTCCCCTTCTCCTTTGCTGCTCCAGAGCGATTTCTCACGGCGGTCTGTGTTGTGACGGATCAGACTGTTGGCGAGCCGCAGGATCGTATTGCAGGAGCGATAGTTCTCCTCCAGCTTGACCACTTTGGGATTCGGGAAAAATCGCTCGAAATCGAGGATGTTGGTGATGTCAGCCCCCCGCCAGCCATAGATCGACTGGTCGTCATCGCCCACCACACAGACGTTGCGCTCGGCCCCAACGAGATTTCGGAGGAGCTGCATCTGGAGGTGATTGGTGTCCTGAAACTCGTCCACCATGATGTAGCGAAACTTCCGCTGCCAGATTTCCCGGATATCAGGATTCTCCTCAAGGCCCTGCACCGCGAGGATAAGCAAGTCGTCGAAATCAACTGCATTGAGCTTTTTCAGCTCTCGCTGATAAGCTTCGTAGACGACGGCGATGAGCGCGTCTTCCTGATCGCTGATCGGATCGCCAGAGTTCTTCGCCTGGCTGATCAGCATGTTGGCCAGTTTCGGATCGAGGCTTTCGTCTCGGCCGATCTTTCGGACAATTATCCGCTTGAGCAGTCCAATCTGATCGCTCTGCGTGTAGATCGTAAAACTCGACTTGTAGCCAAGCCGCTCAATGCAGGTTCGCAAAATCCTCACGCAGAGGCTGTGAAAGGTGCAGATCGTGACATCCTCTGCCATCCCCTCGTCAACCATCGCGGCGACGCGCTCACGCATCTCGTTGGCCGCTTTGTTGGTGAAGGTAACGGCCAGAACCTGACCGGCGGGAATGCCGTTGTAGAGCATTCCGGCGATCCGCGTGGTCACCACCCGCGTCTTACCAGTGCCAGCTCCCGCGAGAATCAGGAGAGGCCCTTCGGTGTGTTCTGCCGCTTCGCGCTGAGGAGGATTGAGGCCGAGGAAGCCCTTCCCTTTGATCATTACAAAAGCCTCAGACCATCTGCCCGCCTCGGGGATGGAATCACTTCACAAAGCGAAATGCAAACGGGTAGCGATAAGCAACACCCTCGTTCGCTTTCATCCCGCCGATGATGGCGTAGACGATCATCAGGATGCCAACCGCCAACAAGGCAATTGCGCCGACGCAACCAATGATCGCGCCAACCACCGGTATGATTTGAACCACCGCAGTCAAAATGAAGAAGACGACGTAGGCGATCGCTATCGTGATTTGAAAGTTGAGCGCTTCTTTTCCCTGATCGTCGACGAATGGTGATTGATCTTTTTTAATCAGCCAAATGATGAGCGGCCCGACGAAACTGGCGAAAATCCCGAGTATATGGGCGAGGAGACCCATCATTTTTTCATCTGACTCAGCGAGACTGCCTTGCCCCAGCGTCACCCCGCCGGCAGCTGAACCCGTTGGGAAGCCTCCGCCAGTAGAACCTTCAGGGCCGGCTGGCGGCTCCCCCATTGGTGGTGGTGTATCTTGATCGCTCATCGGGAACCAACATTGACCTCCTCTTTTGTCTCAGCAAGCACTTTGGTCAAATCTCGGTCTTTTTGAACCTCTCCAAAAAGTTGGCTCGGGAGCTTAGAGCGACGCTGAGGAAACTCTCAGGGAGCGAAAACTGACCCAGTGTTCGAGCCAAGGGCGTCGTGAAATCAACGACTGCGCCAGATCAGTGATTCAACATCTCGATGAAATTCAAAACTCGAGTAAATTCGTCTGAATCCAAAATGGCCAACCCTGTTTCGGCACCGATCTCAAACGTCTACCGATAATCAGCTGTGGCCAAGTGGGGCCGAGCCCTGCATCACACCAACACTATCAGACTCATGAATCCATTGAAACACCAACTCCATTTCTTGTGCAGCCGGGGACTGCCGATCGTCGCGATCTGTTTGGCGTCCACACAGTTCAGCGCAGCGCAGGAGCAACCACATCCCGGTGTGATTGCGGCAGAAGCCTTTTTTGAAGCTCTCGTCTCGGGAGAGCTCGATGCGGCTTACCAAGCTGCATCAGACCAATTCCGGCGAAATCAGTCTTTTGATGTATTCGAAGAGCAAGTGGCAGAAGTTGAAGCGACGGACCTCTCTGCTCTGACGATAACGAAAGGCACAGCCTCGGCGGATGGAAAAGACCTCCAGATCACAGCGAGTGCGCGAAATGGAGACGGCAAAAAGCGGATCGCAAACATTCGCCTGATCGAAGAAGGTGGCACGTTTAAGATGCTGACTTTCACGGTGAAGCCGGCAATCCCAAGTCTTCCGCCTCCAGTCAACGATCCCGATAAGACAATCGAGCTTACCCGTGAAACACTAACCTACCTCGCCACCGCTCTTGAGACCGGCGACTTTACGGAAGTGCACGAGCGAATCCCGCTTGAGGATCGTCAGCAGAATTCGATTGATTCGATCGAGGCGATGGCGCGCCAGATCAACGCTTCCAGTTACGGCCCGATCGCTGATCTGATTGACCGACTTGAAGTCCGTTCAAAAGGTGAGATGAAGGATGGATCCGCGAGCTATTTCCTGGCAGTCAATTTGCCGGAGAGGAAACGCCAGTTCCAGCTCGACTTTCGTTCGCTCTGGTCAGATCCGAAAAGCGAACCTTGGCTGGTCGGTTGGCGTTTTATCTACGCAAATCCAGATTCCCCAGAAACCGCTCCCACCAAAAACGCGAGCCTCACATTGGCTCAACAAACACTGGAGGTGCTCTTTGCCGGTTTCACCGCAGGCTCGTTGAGCAATTACTACGAAAGCACGACTCCGTTCTTTCGCGAGGTGTTCCCTTTGGAGCGAGTCGAGCAAGCCTACCCCGCTTTCACAGGCGGAGAAGTCGACTATCAAAACTGGCAGCTCGATTCCCTCGAACTATTATCGAAGGAGGTAGTCGGTTCGATTGGGCCGAATCTGGTGCTAAAAATTAGCATCCCCACTGGTAACAGCGCTGCTTTTGCCACCTTGACTTATCTTCATGAAGGCGAGTCATGGGAGAATGTAGGGATCAACTTTCACTCCAAGAATCCGGTCGAGTAAGCCTCTGGATGCCTGGAGTGCTTGCTCATGAGGAACAGATCCCCGGTGACCAGGAAAGCGGCGGCACCTTCCATAATCCGACAGCCTAAGCGTCCGCGCGCTCCACTTCACTCTGGAGCTTCAAGACGATCGTGCCATCGTCTTGTTCGATGACGTAGGCCGGGTTGTCATCACTTCCATCGCGGGTCACTTCGGTCCCGTCTGAATCGATCGTGACTTTCTCTCGATGGATTTCAGTGACCTTACCTGATGCCGTCCCATCACCCCAATTCCATTGAACTTTAGTTCCTTCTTTGATCATTGAGAAGGTCTACGGTGCTGGGCTTTGACATGGTCGACCTCTCTAAAAACATCTATCGAGGCTGATCGCGAGTTGCAAGATCACTTCGACAGCCCTCACAGATAAACAGTCGGGTCGACGATCCCGGCGATCTCGAAGGCCTCCCTCCGCTCGACACAGGTACCGCACCTTCCGCAGTGAATCTCGCCTCCCTTGTAGCAACTCCAGGTCTCGGCGTAATTGATGCCGAGTCGAGTTCCGATCGTGACGATGTCTTCTTTCCGCTGATCGATAAAAGGTCTCAGAACCTTGACGGTCTCGTAGGTACCAGCCTCGATCGCCTCGGCCATCGGTTCCATGAAGGTCTCGCGACAATCCGGGTAAATCGCGTGATCGCCGGAGTGCGCCGCGATGACGAGCCCCTCGGCACCTCGGCTTTCGGCAAAGCCAGCTGCGATTGCGAGGAGGATCCCATTCCGGAAAGGCACCACCGTCTGACGCATGGTCTCGTCTTCGTAGTGGCCTTCGGGAATCTCACCTCCACTCTGGAGCAGATCGCTGCTGAAATGCTGATCCATGAAAGGCAGCTCGATCACAACATGGTCGATCCCGAATCGCTCGCAGTGAAGCTTCGCAAAGGGAATTTCGCAGTCGTTGTGCTTCGAGCCGTAGTCGAAACTGAGTCCTGCGACCACCTCGTGCTCTGCTGCCGCGACGTGGAGAGCGGTGACCGAATCGAGCCCACCGCTGACAAGCACGACCACCTTCATTCAAACTCGACTGCCCCAGGATCTGGAAAGGCGGCCGTGGCGGTCAGCTGAATCCCTCCACGTGGGGAAAATCGGCCTTTAACGATCATGCGTCGAGGAGAGCACGCACCGCTCAAATCGTCAAGGATGCGATTAACGATGTCTTCGTTAAACGATGGTAAATTCCGAAATGAAGCGAGGTAGAATTTGAGACTCTTGGTTTCGATGCAGGTCTCGTCGGGAATGTAGCGAATCTGGAGCGCCGCCGAATCGGGCTGACCGGTAACCGGGCAAAGTGAGCTGAACTCCGGATAGTCGAGCTGGATCCAATAGTGCCGAGAGGCATTTCGGTTTGGAAAAATCTCGAGTCGAGCTTCTTCCGGAGATGCCGGGAGACGATTCTCGCTGTTCCCCAGCAGGGTCAGGTTGTCAGTCGTCGGATGAGACATAAGTCAGGGGGTTTTCACGATGATCTCGACACGACGGTTGAGCGCCTGGGCGTCCTTGTCACCATCGATCGAAACGATCGGGCGAGCTTTCCCGACGCCCACCACCTGAATATTTTCATCGGAAATACGAAGTCTTTGGACGAGCCAGGCGCGGACCGCTTCGGCGCGCTTCAGACCTAACTCTTCATTGTAGTCGTCCCCTCCGAAACTGTCGGTGTGCCCTTCGATCACAAAGCGAGCGTCGGGATTGGTCTGGATCAAAAACGCGAGCTTCATCATGCTGAGACGCGCCTCCTCCTTCAGGGCCGACTCGTTGTAGCCGAAGAGGATATCAGTCGGCATGGCGATCTTTTCCTCTCCCGTCGGCAAACCTCCGGTCCGAGAAATGAGATCATCAAGGCTCGAATACCCCTCGAGCGCTTCATCAGCGCCATTTCCAAAGGCTTGTGTTGCGGCGTTTCTGAAGAATTCATCGGTGTCGACATCCGAGCTGTCTTCATTTGCATTGAGCTCGATGACGGGCTGATCCTGAGATACGAGGGCGGAATCATCGATCAGTTTATTCCGCATCGCATCGAGATCCTGCGCCAGCATTTCAGAGCTTGCCAGCTCGAGAGCCTCGATTTCAGCGCCCGGAGCCATCCCTGGAGTCGGCGCGGTCGGGCGATCACCGACGAATAGCTGCGGCGTCTCGATCGGCGCCATCCGGATCGTCTCCGTTTTCATCTGCTCCATCAGATCAAACTCGTCGAGCGAGTCATCGATCAGGTCGAGATCGCTGAGTTTTTCCGGTTCGGCGACGTCCTCCGGGATGATCGGATCGGCGAGCAGCTCTTCCAACTTGTCCCGATCGATGGTGACCTGGTCACGAGCGTTAATCCAGACTATCTGCTCAACCGGTGCGGCGCTGCGATTGCGCTGAATGACACCAAGCAGCAAATAAAGCCCGATGTGAATAACCACGGAAGTCAGCAAGGCCAACACGACCCACCAGCCGAGATTGCGAGACTCGACCTTAAAGACCGACTTTCCACTGGGTGCCGGTTGCCAATCGGTGCGTGTTGCCATGAATGTGAGAAGTGGAGCGGATTGCGTCTCCGTTTCCTTAAACGAGCGACGGACCTGGAAAGCTAGCGCGAATTTGCGATTTCAGCAAAGGCAGATCAGCGGCCCGCGGCTCGATCCAGACCGCCTACAAACCAGCCGCCGTTTCATCTCCTGACGCACTCGACCTGCTCGATCAGAGCAACGCAACGGCCTCGTAGAATCCAGACGCGTAACCCCGACCAATGACATCAGTCGTTTGGTTCAAACGCGACCTCCGAGTCGACGATCATGCGCCGCTTGCCGATGCGACGGAGCAGGGGGCAGCGATCTGCCTCTTTGTCTACGAGCCTGAGATTTACCAAGCCGAGGAGTTCGATCCATCTCATCTTGAGTTTATCAACCAATCTCTGCTCGAGCTACGCGACAATCTTGAGTCGCGAGGCGGGCAACTGGTCATCCGGCACGGCGCGATGCCCGAGGTGCTTCATGAATTGAGAAATGAGCACGCTTTTGACCAAATCTTGAGCCATGAGGAAACCGGCAATCAAGCCACCTACCATCGCGACCGCAGAGTTGCCGAATGGTGTCGACACCATGGTGTAAACTGGATCGAGATCCCTCAACATGGCGTCGAACGCCCCTGCCGATCGCGGGATGGCTGGGCCGGCCGCTGGGCGAAACGGATGAAGGCTGATACCATCGCTCCGCCCGAGCAGATTACCTCAGCCAGCGGGGTAGAAACCGGTCGCCTGCTCAATGCAAAGGATTTAGGTCTCAAGCAATCGGGGAAAACCGAAGCGAGACCGGGTGGGGAATCGCACGCCCGGGCCACGCTGGAAAGCTTCCTCGCGCATCGGGGCGTCAACTATCGGAAAGACATGTCGAGCCCGGTCGAGGGCTGGGACGGTTGCTCCCGCCTCAGCCCCTATCTCGCCTACGGGAATATCTCGATTCGGACGGTTTTCCAAGCCGTGCAGGAGCGGAAAGCAGATCTTCGCTGGAGAGAGGCCGAGGGCCTCGACCTCGACAAGCGGTGGTTTGGCTCGCTCCAGTCATTCGGCGGACGGCTGCGCTGGCATTGCCACTTCATGCAGAAGCTTGAGGATGCGCCGCGGCTGGAGCATGAAAACCTCCATCCAGCCTATGATGGACTGCGTCCGGAGATGCCGGATGCGGATCGTTTGACAGCGTGGGAACGGGGAGAGACCGGCCTCCCCTTCGTCGATGCCTGCATGCGCTCGCTGGCCGCCACGGGCTGGATCAACTTCCGCATGCGCGCGATGTTGATGGCGGTTGCGAGCTATCACCTCTGGCTGGATTGGCGGCGTCCGGGAGAG
>JBCCBR010000046.1:0-11993 GCA_039033935.1 Verrucomicrobiota bacterium | reverse complement strand
TTGCGAAAACGGGGCCCAGATAGCCCTCGCGATCTCTCAACCCTGCCCCGCTTTGGGAAAGCGCGGCTACATCAGCCGATGCATCGGGAAGACTACCCGCCGGAGAGAGAAAATCACACGTAGCCCCGTTTGCGAAAACGGGGCTCGGAAGCTCCGTCCGAGCACTCAAACCCCGCCCCGCTTTGAGAAAGCGCAGCTACTTCAACTCACAAGAGCAATGCATCCCCCAAACCCTCGACCGATTTCGCATTTACACGACTCGCCAAATTTGACACGGTCCCGGCCATGGATTTTCCGCTTGCTCAACTCATCCCGCTGCTCGCTGCTGCCGACGGGAAACTCGGCTTCCTCATCAGCGTGCTGGTGGGAGCCGTCGCCCTCCTCCTGGTTCTCATCATTGTGTTTCGGGTCCAAGCTTTTCTTTCGTTGCTGATCGTCAGTGCGCTGACCGCAATTGTAGCTGGAATTCCGATCACCGATATTCCTGGTGTCATCGAAAAAGGGATGGGATCGAATCTTGGCTTCATCGCCGTCATCATCGGCGTTGGTGCGATTTTCGGGGCGATGCTCGAACACTCCGGTGGAGCGCAGCGTCTTGCTCAGAGGCTGCTGCGGGTCTTTGGAGAAAAGCGAGCCCCCTGGGCGATGCTGGTGACTGGCTTCATCGTTTCGATTCCGGTTTTCTTCGATGTTGGTCTCGTCATTGTTGCCTCGATCCTCTTCTCCCTCACGAAACGCACAGGGAAGTCCCTCCTTTACTTTGGCCTCCCTCTCGCTGCTGCGATGGCGACGACTCACGCGTTTGTCCCACCGACGCCAGGTCCAGCCTATGTTGCCTATACCCTTGGGGTCGATATGGGCACGATGATTGTAGTCGGCATCGCGGTAGGTCTTCCCACCGCGATTCTGGCGGCCTTCGTCGGCAGAAAGATGGGGGAAAAGCTTTTCATCCCCGTGCCCGAAGGCCTCGACATCGCTGAAGAGCGTCCCGAGGAAGATCTCCCCGGGTTTGGTCTCGTCGCCTTCATCATCGCACTGCCCATCTTACTGATTCTGCTGGGCACGGGCATCGAGAGATTCTTTCTCGCAAGCGACATTCCCGCTGGGCTGGCCCTGTCTGAATACAACGCTGCTCTTTCGGAAAAAATCCGTGAGTCTTCGCTGTTCAGCCAGATCGTGATCTTTTGCGGCAAGCCGATGGTTGCCTTGGTCATCGGGACGCTCGTCGCGATGATCTTTCTCGGTATTGCTCGTGGGGTCTCCCGCGAAAAGCTGCTCGAGCTCAGCACTCGATCACTCGGCCCTGCGGGGATCATCATCTTGATTACCGGTGCCGGGGGTGTTTTCAAAACGATTCTGAAAGAGACTGGTATCGCCGATGCACTCTCTGAAGTTTTCGGGGACCGTTTCCCGCTCGTCGTTGTCGCCTTTCTTCTATCCCTCGTGATCCGGCTCGCTCAGGGATCGGCAACTGTCGCAATGGTCACTGCCGCCGCCCTCGTTGCGACTCTGGCCGAAGCTGGAAATTACAGCGCCGTGGAAATGGCTTTGGTCGTCGTCGCGATTGCCTCCGGAGCAACGGCCGCTTCCCACGTCAACGACTCAGGCTTCTGGATTGTGAATCGCTACTATGGCATGACGGTAAAGGACACGCTCAAGAGCTGGACCGTCCTCACCACCCTGATCGGGCTGACCGGATTCATTCTTGCCTTCATCGCCAGTCTCGTGCTCTGAGCTGACTCTGCTTCAAAGCCTGATGCGGTATTGAGCGAATCTTCGATCAATGTCAGTGCCCGTGATTCGGGCACTGCATTTCATGATATCCGAGAGCGGCCTGAGCCGGACCCTATCTCACTTAAAAACAAAGTCGGGCGCTACTTGGCTCCTCCCCCACCCTGCTCATCGAGACCACCGTCCATCTTGCTGGCGAAGGCACCTTTGGGAGCCTGCGGCCATGGCGTTTCGCCCGGCGCCCACTCGGTCGGTTGGGTATCCCTTACAGCCGTGACTGCTGCTTTGAGCCAGTCGGGAACATTTTCACTCTCCTCTGCCCCGTAGACCCACGGAAGCGGCGGATCCATTAAGAGCGGCTTATCACCGAGTGGTGGTCTCTCCGCAGCTGCCTCGGCGAGCCGTTGCGAAAGCCTCGCGACTACTTCGGGATGTTGCGCTGCGACGTCGCTGGTTTCACCAGGATCTTCAGCAATGTTGTAGAGCATCTCTCCCATCAATTTAAAATCACCGGAGCGAATCGTCGGCAACCTGACACTGCCCTCGACATCAAAAATAATCTCGTCTCGCAAGCTCTCGCCTCCGGCAAAAAGCATCTCTGACTGATCGAGGCCATCGACCGAGGTTTCCTGCTCAGGGTTGGCTCCCGCCAGAGCAATGAAGGTTGAAAACCAATCCGCGACAAACAGCATTTCATCAGTCGATTCGCCCGCGGGGGTCTTCCCGGGCCAGCGAACGAGGCAGGGAGTTCGCACGCCCCCTTCGAATGTCGTATTTTTGGTCCCGCGCCAGGGGTGACTCATCTCTTCGAGCACCGGACCGTTGTCGTTCGCAAAGATCAGGAGGGTGTCTTCTTTGATGCCGGCCTCGTCGATCGCGCTGACGATTTTGCCAATGTTGGCGTCCAGATTCTGGAGCATCGCATCGCGAATCTCGAGCGGCTCATCGGCGTTCCCGGTGAATCCTGGTGGGGGATTGAGAGGACCGTGGACAGCGTTGAAGGCGACGTAAAGAAAGAGTGGATTGTCCTCCCCCTCACGGGCCTCGATGAGCCGCACCGCTTCATCGGCGATCAGGTCAGTCGCATAGCCTTCCTCCTTGACGGGCTCTTGATTGCGATGCCAATCGTAGACTGCGAATCGTGCCGGAGCGTTGTGAACGATGGTCTTGTTGTAGTAATCGATTCCCCAAGCGTAGTGCCCATACTGATGGTCAAATCCCTGCCCCATCGGGAGGTGCTCGGGGAGCCATTCACCCGCGTGCCATTTTCCGACCAGCGCCGAGAAATAGCCAACCTCACCAAGTGCCTCGGCGATGGTTCGCTCTGAGGTATCCATCGCGTGAATGAGACGCGTGTCTTCTCCAGATGGTGTTTTCGCCAGCTCCAGACCGAGCTTCGCGAGGTAGCTCGGCTTCCCGAAATCCTCAGATCGCCAGTCCATCCAATTTCGAAAGGCATAGCGGCCTGTCAGAAAAGCTCCCCGGGTCGGAGCACAGACAGAGTGGGTGTAGTGCGCGTTGAGCCGCAAGCTTTCTGCGGCGAGTGCATCGAGACTCGGGGTGAGCCCTTTTTCTGAGCCATGGAATCCGGGCTGAGCCCAACCCATGTCATCGCTCAAGATGAAAACAATATTGGGCTTCGAACCGGCGAGCTGGGAGTCAGCAAGGACTGGAGCCGCAGCCCCAGAAAGACCGAGAGTAATGGAGAGCAAAAAGAGGGAAGTCGAGCGCATAGCGAGAGCGACTTCTTAGTGTAGATCGCCTCAGATGGAAAGCCCTTTCATCGTCCCACTACTGGTCGCAAAGCGATCCAGTTCGAGTCCAGCGCGCTGAATGGCACTGAGGTAGAGGTTCGGTAGAGGGTAGTTTTGCTTTTGATCAAAAGCGAGATGCTGCCCATGCCGGTAACCGCCGCCGCCAAAAAGCACCGGCATATTTCGGTTGTCGTGCGAGGAGGCATTCCCCAAGTTCGATGTGAGGAGGACCTGCGTGTCATCGAGGAGGGTCCCGTTCTCATCTTTCACTGCCTGCAGCTTCCTCAGAAACTCACCCCACTCCCGCACCACTGATTCCTCGACTCGGGCGAGCTGGTCGAGTTTTTCATCATCTCGCCCGTGGTGACTCAGCGAGTGGTAGCTCTCATCGACCCCATCGATCGCGTTGACCCCGTTCCCGGTGACGTGGAGCGTGATGAAACGAGTCGAGTCGGTCTGGAGTGCCAAGGCCATGATCTCAAGAAAGGCTGACATCACCTCGGGTTCGTTATTCCGGTCTGCCTCTTTTGGCCCCTTTGAGGCAACTTTCGGCTTAGGCTCGTGGATCCAGGCCTCGTTTGCCTCCAGCCTCCGCTCGGTTTCTCGGATACTGGTGAACCAGGCGTCGAGTCGATCACGGTCTTCTCTTCCGACCTGCCTTTGCAGAGACCGGGTGTCCGCTGCAATAACGTCCATAACACTCCGGCCGCTGCGGAGGCGCTCTGCCTGAGTCTTCTGCACTGCCGGCTTATCGTCCACGAAAAGCTGGGTGAACAGCTTCATCGGATCGGACGATGCTGGGATCATTGATCCATTCTCGGTGTAAGAAGGGCTCGTCTCCCCATCCGTGTTTAGAACGAGAGAGGGGAACCTTGTCTCATGACCGAGGTGCTTGGCCAGGAGTTGATCGATCGAAACCGTTTTCGGACGAGTCACCGCCGGACTGTGAGGCGCTGCGCTCAGAATCGACCCCTCAGCGGTGTGGCCCCCACTGACGTCGGGGTGAGATGAACCCGATATCACCGTAAATTGGTCACGGATATCCTGAAGCGATCGGAGATAGGGACTCGGCTCGTAGTCGCGACCCGCCTTTTTCGGGACCAGATTCGGATTGTGCAGACCGAGCGACAAAGTCACACCCACAAAGCGCTTCGCCTGACCGAGATTGGCAGCGCCCCCGGCCGCTCCGAAAGCTGGCCGCATCGCATCGAGCAGGGGCAGACCGAGTGCGACACCGGCACCTCGGAGCAAATGACGTCTGCTCAGTCGTTGTCCAAAATTGAAGTGAACTGATTTCATGAATGTCGACTTATTTGGTTAAGAAAAGGTCGCTCGCGATGACTTCACGAAGCAAGGTTCGCGCCCCGTAGTTATTTTTGACGGCTCGATCGAGAATCCCTTCGATAGTTTCGCGGTCCGCAAATGTGGGAGCAGCACCAGTGCCGTAGAGCACCAGCTGATTCACGAGATTGTGAGCCAGCTCGCGAGGTCGAGCTGCATGAATCTTTCTCCAGTCATTGATTCCGGCGAAGGTGTCACCCTCGGGAGTCACGCCAGAGGGATCGACGACGGCTGCCTTTTTGTCACCGCGACCATAGCGCTCGCGCCAGAGACCAACAGGGTCGTAGACCTCCAGGGCAAAACCAGCAGGATCAATTTTCGCATGACAGCCAGCGCAGGTCACATCCGACGTGTGTTTGGCAAGTTGATCCCGAATACTTGTCGCCCCTCGAATGTCGGGCTCGACTGCTGGAATACCCGGCGGAGGCGGCGGGATGTGACGCCCGAGGATTCGCTCGTTCATCCAGACGCCTCGCAGTATCGGAGAGGTCACTGTGCCATCCGCGGTCACTTTGAGAATGGCCCCCTGAGTGACCAGTCCGCTGCGGGCATCGGGTGAAATGGAAAGTCTTTGAAACCCAGAGCCCGGCTTCACTTCGCGATCATCAAGGCGATAGAAATTCACGAGACGCTCATTCAAATGCGCAAAATCCGATTTGATGAAGGCACTCACGGAGCGGTCTTTCGCGAACATCTCAGCGAGAAAGCGCCGCGTTTCCTCAACCATTGACTCCTGAACAGTGACGTCAAAGGTCGGGTAAAGTCGCTGATCCGGCGTGGTGAAATCAATCTCCTCCAAGTCCAGCCACTGATCAGCGAAGCTCTCAACAAAGCGCTCCCCTCGGGCATGGTTGAGGAGACGATCGACCTCGGCGAGAAGAGTTTCGCGCTTGAGAATGTGGCCCTTGACTCCTTTTTCGTGAAGGGCCCAGTCCGGGCCGCTGTCCCAGAGCATGTAGCTGAGTCGTGACGCCACCGCGCTCCCAGATAGCTCCCCCGGATACTCAGTGAAACCCAAAAAGCGCGGCGAACAGAGGACCGCACGGTAAGCGGCACGCAAACTGGTCTCGAGATCCGCATCGCTGCCGCGGTAAGCGATTCGCGCCAATTCCCGATAGGGCTCGACAACTTTCCACGGCAATTGTTCGCGAAAGGCCAGGGTCGCAAATCGGGTCACGAGCTGATCCAGCTCCCTGAGCTGGGCTTTCTTATCTTTGGCGAGACCTTCCCAGTCACTCGGCCCAAAATCACGCATCAGGCGAAAGCGCACTCTCGCGGCGTCGCCCTGCGGGTAAATCCGTTGAATCAGAATGCCGCGGTTGGCGATCCCTTTGAAGCCCTCTTTGACCCGATCTTTCCCCTTGTAGGAGACGCTGCCACCGTTGCCGGAATGGGGCGTCCGCTTCATCCCAGCGGTGTTCGCATCAACCTTCAATATAAGCTGGTCGCCCGCATCCATCCACGTCTCGAATACCTGAGTGCGAGCCTTTGGCGCTGCCTCAACCAGACCAACTGGCGTCAGCACTGGCGCCATCGAATGACCCACTCCCCGCCGCAACACTCCCCAGATCGATTCGCCATCAGAATTGACGGCCTCGACATCTTTGATCGTGATCCGATACCAACCCGACTCTTTCACTTTGGTAGCCTCCATCCGACCGTAAAACTGGGTCCTGATATTCCACGCGATCGACCGGCCTTTGTAGAGCTCCGGACCTCGGTAGTTCCCTCGCCGGTGATTCTTGCCCTGCATCTCAGGGGTGACCTCCAGCCGGAAGTTCGAATCCCCATTTTTGGCGCGGGAGAATGCTTCATCCAACGCTGCATCTGCCGCTTCGAGGTATCTCGCGAAGTGGAAGTGGGAAACCTGCTGCACCACACTGACTGTCTCGAAGCCATGGAATTCGGCATCATCCGGCAAAAACCCCTGAAGCGGGATCGCGATTCCGAGAAGATCCTGAATCGTGCGCTCGTGCTGACGACGGGTCATTCGGCGGAAGGTAACCCTGCCTTCGGACTCGTTTCGGGCCTGGACCGCCGCCACCAATGGTGATTTTAAATCTCCCAAAAACGCCGCGACCGACTCCTGCGATGGGTGCTCCTTCGCCTCGCGTGGGGGCATCTCTCCCGCCTCGACTCGCTTGAAAATCCGAACCCACCGCTGCTGATTATCCGGGTCGCTCGGATCCCAATCCAACTGTGTGAGATCGAGCTCGGCTTCAGAGCGCAGATCATCGTGGCAGTCGTAGCAGTTGGCCCACAGAAAGTCTTCAAGACCATCGCGAAGGTCGCCTGGATCCGCCGAAAGATCCTCGACACGACCGAACAGGCAGACCAAACAGAAGCTCATAAGAGCCAATGACCTGAACTGGGACAAACAAACCATTTACCGCGTGGCAAGAAAAAAGACGCAAAATACCTCTGATCAACCGACTTGCAGCCGAAACAGAGGGCCGGATTGCGGCCCCCAGATCTCTGCATCCGAGCATCATCGAGCAGGTTGCCCAAGGAGTGCCGGCAGAAGCGGCGCAGAGGCGATCATCGTGATTTGGACGCAGCGGAGTGCTGATTCTTCCTGTCTAGAAGCGATTTATTGCTCCCGTAACTCTGTCACTAAAAAACAGAAAGCCGCCCTTCCAGGAACGGTGGAAGGGCGGCTCTTTGGTCGGAACGAGAAAAATGCTCGTTCAGTTGTGGGGGTTCAAGGGGAAAGGGAAAAGAGTCCGACCATCTCCCCACGCAGTCACATCTTTAGAAATTTACCGTCAGGCTGATGCCGCCGTGAATGAAATCAGTCTGCTGTCCGCTCGGGCCAAAAGCACCATCGACAACCCAGGTGTCGGGAGCTCCGTTGTAGCCGACGTAGGGTGTCAGCGTGGCGCGGCAGTTCAACTCAATCGGAAGCGATGCAGTCAGGTAATAGTGATTCCAGCCAGAGTCCTGCCCGAATGCGGGTAAAACACCAGTGAAGTAGTTATCACTGTAGGCAACCCCGGCCCCGAGCACGATTCCGATGTTATCGAGAACCTGGATCTGCTTTTCGATCCCGGCCTGATAATACCAGCCATCGAGCACATGATCGTAGGCGATGAGAACCTGCGGAGTGATGATGTCGAAGAGATTTGCTTCAAAGCTTGCAAAAATTTCTCCAGTTTGGCCCGCTCCGGTTTCGGGAAAGATGTAGCGAACATAGCCGACCTCCGCGTCGAGCACACCGAGGATGTTGACCCCAGTGCTGGCGTAGAGATTGAGTTCGTCGTAATTGTTTCCAAGCCCGTTTGAAGAGCCACCCTGAGCAGGCGTCGCGTTCGGCGGGCTCGGGTTGATCGAGTTCAGATACCAGGCTCCCACGTTGAAGGTGAAGCCTCCGAGCTCAAGCTGGTAGTTGATGTCACCCCAGACGGAGTCGTGCGCCACTTTGTAGCCACGGAAAACATAGTCAGTCTCGTAGCCAGCGGTGATTTGGCCACCAATGTCGACGCACTCTTCGATCGGGGTCTTATCGACGACCACTGGTGCCTTGCTATCGAGGACCGGTGCCTTGGCATGCCCTCCCGCGTGGAGTGTTCCACCCAGCACGCCAATTGCTGCTAGAATAATGAGTCTCTTCATAATGATTTTCTTATTTTTATGATTGATTGTTGTTGAGTGGCGTTGAATCAGAAAAATAACAAACGCTGCGAGATTTTCATCTATTATGGAAATTAAACAAGTAATAATTATAAATTTGACGATATTTTATGGAATTATCTCTAAAATTCCTCGTTTCTGGCCGTTAGCAGTGGCCGAAACATCGTAGGGCGCTCTACATCAGGCAGTCAGGGCTGACTGATCACATTTTCGGACACCGAGCTGATCAGGAAGAACCCGGCGCAAACTACGCCGCCCCAAACGGCCCTGCGGCTGAACGCAGTGCGCAGGTAGAACCTCGACAGTGAGACCGCCCTTACCCCGGCTGCTACCGGCGATTGATCGCGTATTCTTCGCGATTGAACTCCACATACTCAGGCGAGAGATCCGAAGTGTAGAGTGTGAACTCGCCCTGACCGAGATGCAGATCGATGGTCACCGTGAACTCGGGCTGGCTCACAGCCGCTGTCAATTTTTTGATGGCTGTGTCAGTCGCAAGACCGCACCGCGCCGCGATCGCTCCGTCGAAAAGGATGTCGACCATTTCTTCTTTGATCCTCGCTCCGGAATAACCAATCGCATGGATGACCCTGCCCCAGTTGGGATCATTCCCATTCCACGAGCACTTCACCAGCTTGCTGTTCGCAACCGCCCGAGCGACGCGCTCGGCATCGAGTTTGTTGGCCGCTCCCCGAACCTGCACTTCGACGAGTTTGGTGACTCGCTCACCATCGCCCACGATCTGCTTGGCCATCGACAGCATCAGTTTAGTCAACGCTTCGCGGAAAAGCTCGCTCCCCTCCCCGCCTCGTGTGATTGACTTGTTCCCGGCGGCTCCATTGGCTATCACCAAAACGGTGTCGTTGGTGCTCATATCGCCATCGACCGAAATCCGATTGAAAGAGAGGTCAACCGCCTCCTGAGTCGCGGCGGTCAATTCTGCTTTGGAAACTGCCGCGTCGGTCGTGATGAAGCAGAGCATGGTCGCCATGTGCGGGTTGATCATCCCGGCACCCTTTGCAATCGCGCCGATCGTCACTTTTTTTCCATCGATCGTGAAGCGCACCGCCCGTCGTTTTGGCCGCGTGTCGCTTGTCATAATCGCGTGCGCAGCGGGTTCGCAATCATCTCCGAGAGACTCTTTCAGCTCATCGAATTTGGTCTCGATCCGGTCGATCGGGAGGGGAACTCCAATAATGCCAGTGGAGCAGACCTGCACCTCACGCTGTCTCAAGCCGAGTATCTTGCTGGCACCAGCGGCCATCGCGCGAGCATCGCGCATCCCAGGATGACCCGTGCAGGCATTGGCGTTCCCACTGTTCACCACCACCGCTCTCGGCTCAGATGATTTGAGGTAAGAGGCCGAAAGTTTCACCGGTGCCGCACAGACCTGATTCTGCGTGAAGACAGCCGAGCCGATCGAGGGCGCGGTTGAAAAGATCAGAGCGAGGTCGAGTCGATCACTCTTTGGATTCTTGATCCCACAGCTCACCGCACCAGCTCGAAATCCCTGAGGGGCACAGACCCCACCCTCGATAAACTTGACCGCACTCGCCATCTTCAAAAATGCATCAGACCGGTCTTCTCCTCCCAACCGTTCATCAAATTAAAGCTCTGGATCGCCTGACTTCCGGCTCCCTTACCTAGATTGTCCTCCGCGCTGGAAAGGATGAGCCGACCCGTGCGCTCGTCGATTACCCAGCCGATATCGACAAAATTGGTCCGCACGACCTGCTTGCTGTCGGCAAAGCGCCCCTCTCCCAGCAACCTCACAAAAAAAGCATCTCCATAAGCTGCCGCAAACACCGAGCTCAGCTTCTCCCGAGCCTGATCGATCGGGATCGACAAATCCGCAAAAATAGTTGTCGCGATCCCAGCATTAACCGGCATGAGGTGGGGCACGAATGAAACCCGGATTGTCTCTTCTGCAGCGATCGAGAGTTCCTGCTCAATTTCGCTGAGATGGCGGTGCTTCGGAGCACCGTAGGCGCGCAGGCTCTCGTTGACTTCGACGAAGAGCAACGATGGGTCCGTCTTCTTGCCCGCACCAGACGCTCCGCTTAAGCTCGAGACGCAAATCGATTGTTTGTCGATCAGACCAGCTTTGAGGCATGGGAGCAGAGGCAGGAGTATACTCGTCGGGTAGCAACCCGGGCTTGCCACGAGATCAGCACCCACAATTTGATCGGCCCGGATCTCAGGGAGGCCGTAAACAGCCTCCTCCAGCAATTCTGGAGCCGGATGTTTCTCGCCATAAAATTCTTCGTAAGTCTGTGCCGACCGAAGCCGGAAATCAGCGCTCAGATCGATGACTCGGACTCCCCGCGCAAGCAGATCGCGAGCATACTGAGAGGCAACGCCATGCGGGAGCGCGAGGAAGGCAAATTTTGCTCCGCTCGCAGCAATCGCCTCGGCATCCGGCTCGACGAAAATCAGTTCTTCTGCCACCGGCGATCCCGCAAAGCGAGGAAACACCGACGTGAGCCCTCGTCCCGCCTCAGTTCGCGACGTCACCGCGACGAGGTCGGCACGAGGATGCATGATCAGCAATCGAAGAAGCTCGGCCCCGGTGTAGCCGCTCGCCCCCACGACCGCGACAGCGGTTCGGGTTTCGTGCATCGTGTCGGTCACCAAAGCACAAATTCTGATTCTCGGATCGAAAAAGCGTGCTTAAGCCCGGAAAATCTTCCGCTAATTAGGCCGAACCAAGACTTGCCCGATTCAAAGCGACTTCTCACACTGCCGCCATGTCCATGCGTTCGACCCTTTTTACGATTTTCCTTTTCGCTTTCTTTACCTCCGCAGCGCGAGGAGACGAAGTTGAAGTAACTGGCGAGCTGCGCCAGTGGCATAAGATCACGCTGACGGCGACAGGACCTGCCCATGCCGAAACCGATTCGGAAGTGAACCCGTTTCTCGACTACCGACTCACGGCTGTTTTCAGCCACGAAGAGAGCGGATCAAGCTTCACCGTGCCCGGCTACTTTGCCGCTGATGGCGAGGCGGGAGAAACAGGTGGTGCCAGCGGAGATCAGTGGCGCGCTCACTTTGCAGCAGATCACCCCGGCGAGTGGACCTATCAACTCACGCTTCTCTCCGGCCCCAATCTTGCCATAGCCAGCCCCGGTTCAGGGGCTGAAGGGGCGAAGGTCGTCTTCGATCACGCGGGCAAGTTTTCGGTTTCGCAATCCGACAAGGCGGGTCGCGATTTTCGCGCGAGCGGACGTCTCAGTTATGTCGGCGAGCGCTACCTGAGATTCGAAGGTTCCGGCGAACTGTTTCTCAAAGCCGGAGCAGATGCACCCGAAACACTTCTCGCATTCACCGACTTCGATGCCACGAGCACTCGGAAGCCGAGTAAAGGCCCGCTCAAATCATGGGAACCACACCTCTCTGACTGGGAAGAGGGCGATCCGACCTGGCGAGGCGGAAAAGGCAAGGGGCGGCCAGACGACACCAAAACTATACGTACATACACAGCACTACGTGCTGCTGTCGAGTGTGTGTGTGTGTGTGTGTGTGTGTGGTGTGTATGTG
>JBCCBR010000045.1:0-12192 GCA_039033935.1 Verrucomicrobiota bacterium | reverse complement strand
CTTCATCAAAGCCTTTGGCGAGCAGTATCAGGGCGGTGGGCATGGCCTCGAAGTGCGGAAGGACGCGAGCGGAGAGTTTCTTTACATCACTGGCTACCACCATCTCAAGCTCTTTGCCAAACTGACTCTCGATGGAGAGGTGGTCTGGACCAAATATGCGCCGATGGAGTCGGGGCTGTATGCGGAGAAAGAAGACACGGTGAGGGAAAAGGTCTGGGGGCGCGATCGGTTTCTGCCGACTAACTTTGCTTTTCTCGACGATGGCGGATTTCTGCTCGCGGACGGTTACGGTGCCTGGACGATCCATCGCTACGACGCGGATGGGAACTGGCAAGGGCACTTTGGAGAGATTGGTAAAGAAGAGGGCCAGTTTCGACTTCCCCACGGAATCTGGATTGATAATCGAGGGGAGGGCGAACCGGAGATCGTGATAGCCGACCGGAGCAATGGACGAGTCCAGTGGTTTTCGATGTCGGGGGAGCATCTACGGACAGACAATGAGCACATTCTGCCGGCGAACATGGATGTCTATGGTGATCTGCTCTTGATCCCGGATCTGAGCGCGAGAATTACGCTTCTGGACGGTAAGAACCAACCAATCTATCTCGGTGAGGATCCAGCCTGGCGCGAGGTGGTGCTGGCGGATAATAAGGTGATGCGGAAGCGGCCCGATGACTGGGTCTCGGGGAAATTTATCCATCCGCACGATGCCTGCTTCGATGCTGAGGGAAATATCCTCGTCGCGGAATGGGTTGATACCGGTAGGGTCAGTAAGTTGCGGAAGGTGGGTTGAAAGTAGCCGCGCTTGCTAAAGCGGGGCAGGGGTGATGGGAACGGGCGTGCTATCCGGACCACCTTTTGGCAAAGGCGGCTACAGAGCTGAGGTAGCCGCGCTTGCTAAAGCGGGGCAAGGGTGATGGGAGCGGGCGTGCTATCCGGACCACCTTTTGGCAAAGGCGGCTACGGAGCTGGGGTAGCCGCGCTTACCAAAGCGGGGCAGGGGTGATGGAAAGGGGTGTGCTACCCGGGCCACCTTTTGGTAAAGGCGGCTACGGAGATAGGGTAGCCGCGCTTACCAAAGCGGGGCAAGGGTGATGGGAGCGGGCGTGCTATCCGGGCCACCTTTTGGCAAAGGCGGCTACGTTTCGACTGTCATTTCGGCGAGCTGTTGGTCTTGTCGAAGCCCGTGCAGCTGGTAAGCGGCCTTCGCAACACTGAATCCTTTGAGCGAGAGATTTTCGCACGGTGTGATCGCGGGGGTGTCGATCCGCTGCCGAGTTTCCTCATCGATCAGCACGGTCATGGGGAGGGCTTCGGCGCAGAGTCTAGCCGCGAGATTAACCCGAGCTCCCAGGACGGTGTAATTCAGTCGGTCGTGTGATCCCATGCATCCGGCGACGACTTCACCGGAGGCGACCCCGACCCCGATATCAAACGGGTGCGCCGAATCTTGGTTGAGGCGCTCTCGTTGTGCGATCATGTCGAGTGCACAGCGCGAGGCTCGTTCGGCATCGTTGCCATAGGACTTAAGCGCTCCGAAGACCGCCATGATTTCGTCTCCGACGAATTTATCGACGACACCACCGTTTTCTCGCACGGTCGCGGTCATCGCGGTCATGTGCTCGTTCAGCATTTCAATGACTGCGGTCGGATCCATTTCCTCAGCGAGTTCGGTGAAGGAGCGGATATCACAGAAGAGGACGGTGACATCTTTGGTTTCACCACCCAACTCAAGATCGAGTGCCCCGCTGACAACTGCCTGGGCGACCGCCTCGTCACTGACTTTCCCGAGTAGCTCGAGGTAATGCTCGCGCTGCTCGAGACCGTCGGCCATTTCGTTGAACGACTCAGAGAGTCGGCCCAGTTCATCGCGCGACCTGACCTCGACCCGATGTTGGTAATCGCCTTCGGCGATAGCGGAGACACCCGCTTCGAGTTGCTGCAGGGGCCTGCTCAATTGCCGAGCGAGAAAACCAGCCACAGCAAGCCCTAACAAGATCCCGAAAAGTCCGACTCCAGAGCCACGCAATCGCAAGGCAACCAGATCGGCTTCGAGTCTTTCCAACGAAAACAGAGCGACCTGATAAACCTGCTGAGGCGCATTCGCTCCGTTGGACATGACCTCGGCAATGAATGCCTGGAATGGAGAATCCTTGATATGGAGTCGAAAATTGGTGCGCGATTCGGCATTCAATCTCAAGTGGCTAATCGCCTCTTCAAAGGCTGGAGCGGCTGCGGCAATCTCTTCGCTGGATAGCGCACGGCTGTGGAAAATTCCATCCAGCAGAATGCCCGTAATAATCGTCTGCCCACCTCCAAACTCTTCCTGATAGCGTTCCAGAAAGCGCTCTGCCGAAGTTTCGGCACTCGAGCCGCGGAGAAGCAGACCAATGCGATCTCCGCTAACTGGATCAAGGACTGGGGTGGCAATCGTCTCTTGCACGAATGATCCTCGATCTTCGGTCTCGAAGGGCAGGAAAATCCGCGATTGGTTGGGCGCTGCGAGCAAGTCAGCTTTTTTTTGTGACGGCGCACCTTGATCGAGTTGAGGGCGGCGAACCGCGGGGCCTTTTCGCTTGGAAGACCAGGGTGGCTCTATCGGGGTGACGACTCCTTCCAGATTCATGACTGCGATTAGGCTCTGCTTGCCGGGAAGGTCGGTGAGAGGGCCACGACCTCCGGCGGGCCCTGATGAGGGTGCGCGATTTCTTGGGAGCTGGGCGGGTGCCTCGCTTCGTGCCTGAGGTGTCGCGCCAGAGCCTTGAATGTCGCGAGAGGCTCCGAGGTATTTGAGCCAGAAATCGCGTTCCTGCTCTTCATCAGCCCCATTATTCAAAAGGGTCACGAGGTAGGGATGTCTTGCGATCTCGCCGGACAACTCAAGGTGATCCCTGGCCCGCTCATCGCGTGATGATTCGAGATGGGAAACCTGCTCGGTGAAGGCAGCCGCGAATTGGTCGCGGTAGCTTTGTTCGACTCGGCGCTCGACGAAAATAAGAACCGCGAAGGTGGCAATCCCGATGGCGACGGTCATCGCCAGGAAGAGTTTCGTCTGGAATCGGATGCTTTTCATGATCGACGCTCAGCAAAAGGCTGGTCTATCAGATAAATATGAAACCCGGACCAGTCCGAAAAGTTGTTTTGTGAAATCGAAAGCCTCATTTTTGCCCGAAGTGCCGGTTTTCCCGTGATAAATCGAGCCTTATGAGTTGCCCCGAGAGCCGCATGGCGGTTTAGTCTGCCTTGGTCAGAACGCTGACCTTACTGTCTCCGCTATGCAACGCTCACGATTTGATGAGGCCGTCCGAAAGCTCTCACAGCAGGATCGGCGTTTTCACCAGGATGGTTATTTCTTCCTGCGAGATGCGCTCGACCACACGGTCAATCACCTCCGTCGCGAGGAACTCGAAGAGCATCGCCACGTTTCCGGCCCCGAGTTGCTGGAGGGAGTCGTCGAGTTTGCTTTGAAAGAATATGGGTCGATGGCCTGGACCGTTTTCGATTCGTGGGGGATTCAGAAAGACTCCGACATCGGCGAAATGGTTTTCTTGTTGATTGGCGAAGGAGCCTTCGGTCAGTCTGAGGAGGATTCGCTGCAGGACTTTGAAGGCGTCCTCTCGCTCGAGAAACGACTTCGGAATCCCTATCGACCCTCGCGGCGCTTCGCGCGGGGCGATCAACCGGCTTCCGGCGATGGACCGCCTGCTCGAGGGAATCAACCTGCTAATCCTCAGGAGTCGTGAGTGGCCGCTACGACGCGATCACCTTTCCCGAAACGGCGGCTCAGGTTGTGACACTGGGAAACGGCCTTGAGATCATTGTTAAGGAAGATCACTCAGCGCCGGTAGTGAGCCTTCAGGCCTGGTGTCGCTCCGGCAGCATCCACGAAGGCGAATGGCTCGGCGCGGGGATGTCTCACTACCTGGAGCATATGCTCTTTAAAGGGAGCGAGAAACGAGGTGCCGCTGAGATTGCCCAGGCAGTTCAGGAAGAGGGTGGCTACATCAACGCCTACACGTCATTTGATCGTACTGTCTACTGGATCGATGCGCCCGCTTCGGGCATGAAAAACTGTCTCGAAGTGCTCTGCGACGTCGTGGGCCGTGCCACTTTGCCGAGCGATGAATTCGACAGTGAGCGCGAGGTGATCCGGCGGGAAATCGCGATGGGAGAAGACAATCCGGATCAGGTCATCAGTAAGCTCCTGTTTCGGACGGCCTACACCGCACACCCTTGTCGCTTCCCGGTGATCGGGCATCTCGATCTCTTCAACCAACTCTCTCGCGACGACCTCTACGATTATTACCGCCGCCAATATTCGCCGGATAACCTTTTCTTCGTGGTGGTTGGTGCGGTCGATCGGGATGAGGTGGTCGATTTGATCTCGCAAGAGATTGGCGATTTGGAGCGAAAACCTCGTGCCCCGGTCAACCTCCCAGTCGAGGCACCGATCCACGGCATTCGGGATGAGTCGGTCAGCTTCCCGACCGAGCTCTACCGGGGGCGACTCTCGTGGCCTATTCCCGAGGTTTCTGATAAGCGGATTCCGGCCATCGACGTGATGGCAGACATCCTCGGAGATGGTCGGAGCTCGCGTCTCTTTCGCGAGATTCGGGAAAAGAAGCAACTTGCTCACTCGGTGGGCAGCTATGCTTACACCCCTTCTTTCCCGGGGCAGCTCGTCTTCAGCTTCGACACCGAGTCGGACAAAGCTGAGGCGGCTGAGGTTGCCATTCTTGAAGAGCTTGAAAATTTGAGGACCGGTGGTGTGCTCGAGCAGGAGCTGAAGCGTTCAAAGCGTCAGGCTCTCAGTTCGCAGCTGTCCACTCTCACCGACATGCGCGGGCAAGCCTCTGATATCGGTTCGAACTGGATCCTGACTCGAAACCTCGAAACGACCGCTGACTATGTCAAAGCGATCGAAGCGCTTGAGGCAAGTGACATTGCGGAGGTGGCCGAAGAGTTTTTGACGCTGCAGGGGGGATACAGCCGAGTCGCTCTGGTGCCGGAGCAAAAAGCGGTGCCCAAGGCCGGGCGAAGCAGTCCAGGACGCTCTGAGTCGATTCGAAGAGTCACGATTGAAAGCGGGCTCACGGTGCTCCTCCTCGAAGACCGAAGGGTGCCTTTTGTCCACGCCAATGCCGCTTTTCGAGGCGGGGTTCTTGCTGAAGATCATTCGAGCTGCGGCCTCACTCGACTGATGGCTCGGCTCCTTACGAAAGATACGAGGCAGCGCTCGGCTGATGCTCTCGCCGATGCGATCGAATCGGTCGGTGGTGGGATCGCGGCTTCGATTGGTAACAACACGTTTGGGCTCGGCACCTACGCGCTGAGACCAGATCTGAATCTGGCGATTGATTTGCTGGGTGAAACCTTACTGGAGCCAGCCTTTCTCTCCGAAGTGGTGGACCGGGAAAAACAGTTCCAGATCGCTCAGATCAAAGCCGAAGCGGATCGTCCTTTTTCGGTCGCAATGAAAGAGCTGCGGCGAGGCCTTTTTGGGGACCACCCCTACGGCCTTGAGGCGAGCGGGACAGAGGAGTCGGTCGCGGCCATGGATCAGAGTGAGATTGTCGCAATCCATCAGAAGCTGGTGCGAGGGGGCAATGGGGTGCTCGCTGTGGTCGGGGACCTCGATCTCGACGAGGCCGAAGCTCAAGTTAGAAGTCGCTTCGAAAGCCTCCCGAGCGGGGATCGTGTTTTTACACAATCTCGCGCCAGCGAGATGCCATCGCTTGAGGGGAGCCATAGCGAGCTGACCCATGACAAAGAACAAGCCGTGTTGCTGATTGGTTTTCGGACCGTCCCGATCGAGCATCCCGACAACCCGGCGCTCGAATTGATCGACGAGGCCTGCAGCGACATGGCGTCACGGCTTTTCATCCGCATTCGCGAAGAGCTTGGTCTTGCCTATTCGGTCGGGACGACGCGATTGCTGGGTTTCGATCCGGGGGCGATCATTTTCTACGTTTCGACCTCGCCGGAAAAGCTGGATCTGGTTGAGGCGGAAATGCTCGATGAAATCGGTTTGCTGACCAAGTCGGGACTGGATCTGGAAGAGTTTAAGCGCGCTCAGGCGTCATGGCTGGGACGCGAAGTGATCCAACTGCAGGGGGCTCGCGAGTTGGCGGGACGAGCTGTGGTTGACGAGCTAGTCGGACTCGGCTGGGACAACTACCAGTCGACTCCAGATCTGGTGAGAGGCCTGCAGCCGGCTGCCGTGCATGAGATCGCCGCGAAATACCTCACCGAGGGCAACCGATTTACGGTCAGGTTGACGACGAGTTAGCGTGAGGCACACCAGACGGCGGTGCTACTTCGCCCGTGCCAGGATTCGCAATTCGTCCTGCGTCAGAAAGGGAGATTGAGCACGCTGGAGGCCCTGCCCGGCATCACAGATGAGGTCACCGCGACCGAGAAGGGTTTCGCCGCCGGGTGCTCCGAGCACGATCTGGGAGTTGATCACGCTGGTGACCCTGAGACAGATCTTGAGAGGTAGATTAGCCTTGATGAGCCCACTCACGACCTGACGATCGGGGCGTTGCGTGGCGAGCATGAGGTGAATGCCAGCGGCGCGGCCCTTGCCGGCGATACGGGCGACTTTTTCTTCAAACTCCTTCCGCTCTGAGCTGCCTGTTAGAATAAGATCGGCAAATTCGTCGAAAATGATGATGTGGTAGGGCATGTCATCCTGCCCCGCCTTGATTCGCTGAGCGAGATTTTCAAAACCTTCATCAGCGAGCTGGGCATATCTCTGATCCATTTCGTCGACTGCGGTGGCGAGTCGATCGAGTGAGCCGGCCAGATCAGTGATGACTTCGCTCTCGAGGAAAGGGCTCCCTCGCAGAGCCCCAAAGGTAAGGATTTTGGGATCAATCACTGAGAGCCGGAGCTGTTTTGGCGTGTTCCGCGCAATTAGCGTGGCCACAACCGCTTTCAAAAACTCGCTTTTACCACTCCCAGAGACGCCGGCGATTAAGGAGTGACAGGTATTGCTTTCGGAGAAATCACCAATCAGAGGAGTACCGTCGATTTCGACTCCGATGGGAAAAGCAACCCGAGTCGCGAGTGCCTCTGCCGCAAGACCTCCATACAGATCACGCCAGTAGACGGTCTCGGGGGTGTCTCTTGGCAAGTCGAGATAGACGCAGCCAATCCCCGGTGAGACTGTCGGCACTGTAGGACTACCAAGATGGACCTGGAGATCGACCGCTCGGTTCTGAAGCGATGCGATTTTGACCCCAGGATTTGGTGAAATGTGGTAGCGAATGAGCTGCGGCCCGGTTTGCGATCCGGTCACGGTGACACCGAGTTTAAAGGCCGCGAAGGTTTGCTCAATCGCGTCGGCATGCTGGGGGCGTGGAAGCTCTGGCTCGCTAGTCTCCGTAATCTCCCGCTCCTCGGGTTGGGGAGGTTCCGAATCAGAGGCATCGCTTTGATCCGGGTCCGTCTCGGAGGCCGATTCATCCTCAGGTGGCTTCAGAAGCTCGTCGATGAGAGGACGGACCTGATCGTCAAAAAGTGCAATGAGTCTCTCGTGGGAGACTTCGAGGAGATGCAGCTCTGGCTCGTAGTACTCGAGGACGCCGTTCAGCTTCAGCTGATGAGAGGAATCGAGCATCAGCCGAGCGTAGATCGCGAGCTGAATCAAATCGGTATCGAGTCGGCTACCTTGATTCAGCTTGTAATCGACCAGCTCGAGGTTGCCCGAGTCACCCATCCGGATCGCATCGATTCTTCCGCTGACGGTGAGAGCATCATCGATCAGCTCGATTTCGGTAAGGAGGTATTCCTGATCCAGATAGACAGCATTCCAGGACTTGGCTTTGGGAACTCGTTGCCAGACGGCCCCGAGTCGTTCTGCGAAGGCCCGTAGTGCGAGACTCAATTGAATCGCGTCAGGGGAGCGCTGCTTTGCAGTCAGACTGGATAGTGGCTTTGCCGCAAATCGATCGTAAAGAGCAGACCAGAGCGCCTGCGGTTCGGTCAGGCCATCTGCCGCTCGATTTGTCTTGAGCCAATCAACGAAGCGATCGGCGAGCAGATGGAAGCGTTTCCCTTGGAGGGAGGCTCGGCCGTTGTTGGAATGGGTAGGAAATCGTCGTGCTGGTTTTGCCCGAGGGTCCTTTCGGAGAGCGGCGCGAAATTCAGGATCAGTAGCGGCGGCTGCCAGTTGCGTGACGGTCAGCCTCATCCGACCCACTGGACTACGAAATTCTTCGGATGAGGATGGAGTTGCAGCTTGGCACTCGATTCGCAAAGCTCGATCAGGGCCGATTTTTCAAGGGAGCGAGTCGTCGCCTCGGCAAATTTTTCCGATAGCTCGGTCTCGGAGATGAAGCGAATTTCACTAACAATATCCTCAACTGCCTTGACCATCTCGGGCGATTGAGCTGACTCGGTCTTTGACGCCCGAAGTGGTCTCCGGCTCTTCGGTCTGGCTTTTAGGGGCGAAGCGGATCGCGCTGACGGCTTTATTGAATAAGCTTTTTTTTTGCGCCCATCCTCTTCAGAAAGATCTTGGATCGATTGTCTCAAGAGCGTTCCCCACCATTGCACCAGTTTGGCTCGCAGATAGAGGATGACATCGTCAGGGGAGACCGGGATATCGTTTTGACATGCCCTCGAGTAGAGCTCCCAGCCTGCGTATATTCCGACGAGCATTTCCCCGGAGATGGAGTGGATGCGAAATCCGTGGGACAGGGCTTCATCGTAATCTGGCCGCGCAACTTTCCAGTTGGGTCTCGGGACGATCGGGAGTTCGGCCGTGCGGATGCTGTGGCAGCGGACTGGCTCAGTGCTGCTGGAGCTGCGAGTCGCTTCTCGGAAGATCGCTGCCCAACGTCGGTGGTGATTGCCCTCTTCAAAATTAAATGAATGGAGTGAGGCGCCAGAAGAGTCGCGCCATAGCACTGGAAAGTAGTCGTTGCGACTTTGCTGACGAGCGGCTCCCACTGCAAAAGGTGGATCTGGCGAAGCGCCGGCAACCTCGAGAAACAACCATTGCAGAATATCCCGATTGAAGACGAGTCGCCGAGTTTGCTGGGCAACGCGATTCGTTTCTTTCTCAAAATAGTCGGCAAGGGATGGCTCCGGAGCAAGCTCTGCCTCGCTCGGGAGCGATGGCAGAAGCGGCGAGGAATCATCAGAGCGCAGCTGAGCGTATCGTGCCGAACACGCCGAAATGAACTCACGAGCTGGAATCTCGCGTGTCACAAACACGGTCTCGAGCCAGTCAGGATCCAGGAAGCTGGCGATTTCTGATTGTAGAAATCCGATCGTCCCAAGTCTGAGAGCCGCGAGATCACAGGCCTGGTCTCGGGTGAGTCCCGCCAGCTCGATGGGTGCTGCAATGCGGTCGAGGTGAGCTTCGTCAAAACCGGGGCGAATCTTCTGCTGCCAGATCGCCTGGTTCGAGGTGATCACCGTGAGTTGATTGGGCGCGTTTTGAAAAAGTTCTGAAAGCAGAGTCCCAAATTCAGTGACAAGGCGAGGGTCTCGCGCAAAAATCTCTGTTTGGTCGAAGCAAAGCAGGAATGGGCGATGGCGACAGGCGATGGCGCAGAGGTCAAAAACGCGAGCCCGGCTCAGGGCCTTGATCTCCTCGCGCGTGGCATCTTCGTCCACGATTGCTCGCCTCGGCAAAGCGAGGCTGGCTGCTTCGTCTGGCTCGAGGCTTTTCACTTTGAGCCACTCCAGGCAGAGCTGACGAGTCGAATAGTCGGACCGGTCTCGGATGTAGGCGAGGAGGACGCGCAGGTAAGCTTCTGCGGTAGTCTCGCCGGAGAGACGAGCTTCGCGATCCAGTTGACGGGCCAGGATTGGAATGAGCGCGTCGATCTCGGCGTCGAACCATTTCCCCCAACCCGACTGCCGTGTCATGCAATCGAGCTCCCCTCGCCGGAGCTGTCCGGCGACCTGCTTCGGGGCATCATGGGAGATGTGGCCAAGCTCGAAACAGGAGGCGAGCAAATTCACCAGAATCCCGCTGGCAAGGGAGTCGAGCTGATCTGGCTCACCTTCCGGCGGGTAGACCTCATCGGGCGATTCTCCCATCGTCAATTCCTGCACGATTGTCATGAGGATCGATGACCACGAGTTGCTCGGATCAACAAAGGGCTGCAGGTAGACGCGGGTCGCATCTTCCCCGATCGTCCGGAAAAGCCGACCGATGAGGTGAGACTTGCCGAAACCAGGAGATTCAGAAGTGATGAACTGGATTGGTAGCTTGCCTGCCTGTGAGGGGGAGACTTGCTGAAACGCAGCAATCAGCTTTTCGAGCGCCTCCTGATTCAGATCAGGGACCGCCGCTTCGCTCTTACGCGGTTCGACGACGCAATCTTCCGCGAACGGATCCGGGGCCAGCTCTTTCAGAGAAGCGATCATTTTCAGAATCGTACTTGGAGGTAGGTTTTGCCGCCGAGTTCAATCGCGCCGGCGCGGGTGTGTTCGTTCGTTCGATGCGGCCCAGTCGCCAACGCTGAGGACCACTTCGTGAGCCTTCGACTCGGCGACGAGGTGAGACTTCAATTGATCGAGATCGAATGAGCCCTCTTCCGCAAGGAGTGCAATCTCGACTGAGGAAAAGCCGGTCTTTTGGGTGATCGCCTCATAGGCCGCTCTGACCGATTTGCGGGTCAGTTTTGTTGAAGAGGCTTTCGCGCCACCGCCTGAGAGGCCCAGCGCGGCCCGACTGAAGTAGTATTTCGTGCGCGACGCGTTGGTGACGCAGGCGACGAGATTGTCGGTGACGAGGAGTTTCAGAGCAGCTTCGACCTGGGATTGATTTCCAGGCTCAGCGACATGACGCTTCAGCTCGGCCGAGCTACGGAGGCGAGGGCCGCTCGCATCGAGGTAGGCGCTGATACGGTCTGCGACAGATCGAGCCGTGGGGAGATGGTCGGAATGGAAATAGAGGGCACCGCGTCGCTTCGGAGCAAAGACGATGATCTCGCCTGATTTCAGAAGACTCTTGAGGACCTCAGACTGCGCCCGACTCTGACCGACCAGCCGTTTTCGAGTGAGACCGTCCCTGCCGGCACGGGTCAATTTCAGCAGGAGCCGTTCTCGATTTTTCTGAAAATCTGGACCCTGTTTCATGTGTTTTCTCGGGCGGAAAAAATCAGCTCGTGCCAACTATCGCGTCGTCTCCTCGTTAGCTTGAAGCACCGTGGAGTTGATTGCAATATTGGAACGGATCGGGTTCGTCTCTAATAAGCTCAACAGTCACAAAAATTGCGGGAGGCTCGCTTTATTTTGGTCTAATCAAGACTTGAAGGCAGTCTGCGAATTGGAGCAGGGTGATTGGATGGAAGACGTCAGAAATCCGGTTGGGTGGTTTGAAATTTATGTGTCTGATCTTGAGCGGGGGAAGCGATTTTACGAAGCGGTCTTTGAAACCACGCTCGAGCTTCTCGAATCTCCCGTCGATGGGATCGAAATGTGGATGTTTCCTGGCGGGCCGCATCTCGCAGGAGTGTCGGGTGCTATCGTGAAGATGGAAGGAGTCGAACCCGGAATCGGTGGGACCTTGGTTTACTTTTCCTGCGAAGACTGCGCCACCGAGGCAGGGCGGGTTGAGGCTGCGGGTGGAAAAGTTTTGCAACCAAAGTTCTCGATCGGTGATTACGGCGAAATCTGCATGGTGGCAGACCCGGATGGCAATATGATCGGGCTGCATAATCCAGCTGAGTCGGAGTGAACGGCAGAGTCAGTCTCAGCATTTGGCGTTAAGCCTGTTGTCCGATTCATGTGGCTTCGCCGGGGGGCTCTGGTCGGGTCGGACTTCCCAATTCGACTGTTTTTGCAACCGTGCCGCTCTCAAAGGGTTTGAGAGGGTGATGAAATTGCTCTGGTCGCTCTCATTAGGCCTAACTTATTTGGCCCTCTCTTCGGGTTCTTTAGTTGCCCAACTCGGGCCGCCGACGGATTCCTCTTACGGAGGTGCCATGCCCGCGAGTGAAAACGTGGTGTCTGGGATCGCCTGGTATGGCGTGCTCGAAGATGGGCTAGCGGAGGCGGAGGAGACTGGTCGGCCGATTTTCTTCATCACCGCTGCTCCCCAATGTGGCGGAGTGCCTGGGATGTGGTGACCCGGTAAGCAGAATATGGACAGGAGTTTCCTGTCCGATCCAGCTGTGATTGAGGCCGCTCGCGAGTTTGTCTGTATCCGGATTGCGACTTACGAGGACG
>JBCCBR010000044.1:0-12245 GCA_039033935.1 Verrucomicrobiota bacterium | reverse complement strand
GCGAGTCGCTTTGGCTTCGCTTTCAAGGTGCTGCCAACGATCATTTTCGTTTCAGCACTCACCTCTCTGCTTTACTATTTTGGGATTCTGCAGCGGGTCGTATTCGGCTTTGCCTGGGTCATGAAGCGACTCATGAGGCTCTCGGGGGCCGAAAGTCTCGCCACCGCTGCGAATGTGTTTGTCGGTCAGACAGAAGCTCCGCTGGTGGTGAAGCCCTACGTCGCAGGAATGACGCGCTCGGAGCTGATGGCGCTGATGACAGGCGGGATGGCGACAATCGCCGGTAGTGTCTTTGTTCTCTACATCACGACTTTGGGCGGAGGTGATCCGGCGACGCAGGAGCTGGTGGCGCGTCAGCTGCTGACGGCTTCGATGATGAATGCTCCAGCCGCGTTGCTGGTTGCCAAAATGCTTGTGCCCGAGTCGGAAGAGATCGCGAGCGATCTCTTCGTGCCACGCGAGAAGCAGGGGAGAAATGCCCTCGACGCGCTCGCCGGGGGAACGATTGAGGGGCTCAAACTTGCTCTCAACGTCGCGGCGATGCTGATCGTTTTTGTCGCGGTAATCGCGATGGTGAATTGGTTTCTAGGTTTTGTTGGAGGAATCGGCGGTGACAGTGGCTGGATCAATGGGTGGATCGCGCAGCTCAGTGGTGGGGTCTTTCCGGGCCTCTCGTTTGAAGCATTGGTCGGCTTTGCTTTCGCTCCGCTCGCATTCGCGATTGGGGCTTCGCCCGGAGAGGTCTTGCAACTCGGACAACTCCTCGGGACAAAGATGGTGTCCAACGAGTTCATTGCCTACCTCGCTCTCGGCGAAATGTCGGCGGCAAACTCTCTTTCGCCGAAGACGCTTTTCCTGGCGACCTTTGCGCTCTGTGGTTTTGCAAATTTCGCGTCGATCGGAATCCAGATCGGGGGAATCGGGGCGCTTGCCCCCGAGCGACGTGGCGATCTCGCTTCACTTGGGATGAAAGCGATGATCGGAGGCACCCTCGCCAGTTTATTGACCGCTTCGATCGCAGGGATGTTTTTTTCCCTGGTCGGGTGACGAAAAGCCGGAGGAGACACGGGGACTCGGCAGCCCCAATCGTGGCCACTTGCGTCTTGACCGGTGTCCTTGCGGCGAAGCAACATCCCGCCATGAACTCTTTTTCTCGGCGAAAATTTGTGAGTGTGTCAGGATTTGCTGCGGCAGCCTCGCTGACCCAAGTTCAGATCGGGCGAGGTGAGATCGAAGCTCCGTTGGCCGGGCGCCTCTACAAGACTCTGAAAATCGGTATGATCAAAGAGGGTGAGTCTCTCACTGAGCGCTTTCGGGTGGCACGGGACGCCGGATTCGAAGGGGTCGAGCTGAACCTCCCACTTGCTGATCTGAATGTGGATGAAGTGCGCTCGGCCTCGGCGGAATCGGGTTTGATCGTCGATGGCAGCGTGGTGACGAGTCATTGGAAGGTGCGTCACTCTGATCCGGATCCGGCGGTGAGGGAGCAGGCACTCAGCGATCTCCTCTCGGCTCTGGAACAGACTGCAGCAGTAGGAGGGCACACGGTCTTATTGGTAGTTGGTCATGGCAAAGATGGCACGGTCGAAGAAGTGTCTGAGCGATCGATCGCGAATATTCGTCAGGCCATCCCACTGGCAGCGAGGCTGGGTGTCGCGATTGCTATCGAAAATGTATGGAATCATTTCGGCTACGAACACGATGGGCCGGCTGACCAATCGGCAGATGCCTACGCCGCCTACGTGGATGCCTTTAGCTCTCCATGGGTAGGGATGCAGTTTGATATCGGCAACCACTGGAAATACGGGCCGACGGGGGATTGGATTCGATCGCTGGGAGATCGCATCATCAAACTCGATGTGAAGGGGTTCTCACGGGAAAAAGGCAAGTTCACCAACATCGGGGAGGGGGACATCGACTTTGTCGATGTGCGCCGGGCACTTAGAGAGATCGATTTTCACGGCTGGTGTGCAGCGGAAGTGGCGGGCGGAGACGCTGGACGGCTCGCCGAAGTATCGGCAAACATGGATGCCGCCTTCGGCCTTGTTTGACCAAGGTCTCGGAGGAGTCAGTGAGCCTCACGCCTCTTCCTCGTCTTCTTCTTCAACCTCCTCTTCGTCTTTCTTGCCACCGATCCCTAACACTTTCAGAACCACCACCACAACCACGAGAAGACCGACTCCGCCGAAGATGATCAGATTGATCGGGAAAGGCTTCTTTCGCTCTGCCCTTGGCGTACGCTCCCGTTCCTCTTCATCCTCATCTTCTTCTTCGTCCTCGTCTTTGCTCTTCGCCTTTGATTTCTCTTCCTCCGAAGAAGAGGCCCCGGACAGGGCGGCAAAAGCATCGACTGGTTTTTCTTCTTCTTCGGCTACCTCCGCGGTCTCGGCTTCTTCCGACTCTGGTGCTGCACTCTCGGAATCTTCGTTTTCCGGCTCGGCTGCCATTTCCTCGTCGCTCGCCTCACCCTCACCCTCGGCAGCCTCCGCGCTGGTCAGATTCTGGGTGAGCGCGGCGGAGTCTGCTGCCTTTGCTTTGGCCTCTGCTTTGGCTGCGGCCATGGCCATTCCCTCGTCAATCTTCATCTGAAGCGCCTCGATGTAGGAGCGAGGCGTTCCGTCGGCATTTGATTTCTTCGAAGACTTTTTCTTCGATGCGGTCGGCCCTTCGGTCATGACAGCGGCCCGGGTCAGCAGGCCACGAGCGGCTCCGAGTTTCTCCTCAGCAATCATCTCGTCGACTTTGACTAATTGCTCGGCTTGCTTTCTGAGAGCGTCGAGGTCGTAGGCTTTGAGCCGGTCGAGCTCGGATCGGGCCATGGTGAGGTAGTCTGTGAGGAAGGACTTGTCTCGCGAATTGACGCGCGTCCAGCGTATCCCGGCATCGCTATCGGCCTCGAGACTTTGCTCAAGAGCGGCGTCTTCCCGCTGACGGGCCGCTTCGACCTGGGCTCTCGCGATTTCGTCGAGCGCCGCTTTGTTTTTCTCATACTCGGCATTCGTGTAATCGACGTTCTGAAGGGTGCGATTGAGTGTCGAACCAAGAGATGGGATGACCTGAAGGGCAATTTCCACAGCGTCGGGGAAGACAGGAGAACCAAAAAAGCCCTTCTCGATCGCTTCGAACTCCCGCATCGCCTGAATCCATGAATTGACGTCAGGGGTCTTGGCGTAGTTTTTGAGACGGTGCAGCCGGATCCGCGATTGGGTCAGTGCCTCAAACTGGACCTTCTCTTTCGCGGTGATCCATTCGCCATCAATTTTGAGCCAGCCGCGCTCGACCTTGTCCAGTTCATCGACGAGTTCGGCTTCGATCTCCTTCACTTTTTCGGCAAACTGGCTCTCGGGGAAACGGCTTAAAAAGCTGCGCGGGCCGGTCTCGATCGCCTGCTGGTAGGCGCTCGCCGACATCAGATCGGGGGCAGGGCTAAGCTCCTGAAGCTCAGAGAAAGCGACCGCGTCGGGTGCCTCCTTGATGATCTCGGCAATGTCAGCTCGGGCCAGAGTCTTCGTTTCCTTGATCGAACCACTGACCGCAATCTCGATGCGGACGAGGTCGGGACCCTCGTAGGTGATCCGACCGGTGAAAGTCTCCCCCGATTTCATTTTGATATCATCCGCCGTGCCGACTTGCAGGAGGAGAGCGACAGCTAGCGAGATGGCGAAGGCGAGGCAGGGCAAACGATGATGGAGCGTCATGAGAGGATCGAATTGATGGAAATGGATCTCTGGAGGAAGAGGTTTTGAAGTGTGTTAGCCCGCCAGTTTAATAAAAGTGGAACCGCCGCTCAAGACTTTCTCTCGCAAGTTTGAGAGACGTCGAAATTCGGAGTCGGAAAATGGGTCGAGAAAACTAATTTTTGAGTTATGCTTAACGTTTTGGCCCGAATTCTAAAATTTTCGACGAATTGAGTTCCCTCGCATTGATTAATCAAAAGGGTGGCGTCGGTAAGACGACCATTGCGGTGAATCTGGCCTACTCTTTGGTCAATCGCGGGTGGCATGTCTTGCTTGTCGACGCTGACCCGCAGGGTGGTGTCGGTTATTCGCTGACGGAGAAATCGAAGCATGCAGCCGGGTATTTTGACGCTTTGATTTTTGGAGATAGCGAGGTGCCGCTGAGAGAAATTCTGATCCGCACCAGATTGCCCGGACTGGCCCTCCTCACCCGAGGCTCCCGCGAGGCGACCGATGAAATGCTTGCTGATCCGGCTGGAGATTGGGGAAGTTTTGAAAGGGTCCAGCAGCTTGATGAATCGCTTCGCGATCTCGGATACGATGTGGTCATTTATGACACAGCGACGGGTCTGGCCCCGACGACTCTCAGAATTGGTCTCTCGGCCCAATTCATCCTCGCTCCGTTCCACCCCGATCCCCTTTCCGTGAGGAGCCTCCCACAGATCCTGAGGATGGTGGCTGCCCTGCGAGAGGAGTCGAAATCTGATTTGTATCCGCGGTTGGTAGGATTCCTTCTCTCCCGCACGGATCCTGATGATCCCGTAAGTCTGGCCGAGCAGCGCGAGTTTCGAGATCTGCTCCCCGTCGAAATGGTTCTCGACGCAGTCATTCCAGACCACCCTGACTTTGAAGAGGCGAGTCGCATTGGATTGCCCGTCGCGATGCTGAGAGAGCGCCCCTCGGCCGCCGGATTGATTTTTGACCAGCTTGCCGCTGAACTGGAAAACCGCCTCGACCTGTTCGATGGTGAGAAAACGAAGAGCGAAGAACGCAATCACCATGTCCGACTCGTGGATTGACAGAGAAGAGTTTGAAGAACTCTTGGGCGCAGTTTCCCGCAGACCGCAGCGGTCTGACCGGAAGCGCCGCAGTGAGCCAGCGAAAGCGCTTCGAAAAGAGTCGGTCAGTCCCGCTGAATCGGAGCCACGTTCCGAGCGCAAATTCGTGCAAGTGCCGGAGTTCGATGAACCTCCGTCGCAGACGGTTTCTGAACCTGACAAGCGGAAGCAGCCTGAGTTCTTTGACGGGCTGGAGCTTGGCATCAGCGATGAGCGTGGCAGTGAGTCTTCGATAGAGCAGAGTCTCGATAGAGAAAAGCTCACGCCGGGGAATCCAGATCAATCTGAAGCAGTCACCGTAAACAGCCTTTTTGGAGCTGGTTCAGAGGAGTTCGAAGAGGAGTCGGTCGACGAAGACGAGGCCGAGGTTGCAGCTGAGTTGCCGGTCGACGAAGACGAGGCCGAGGTTGCAGCTGAGGTGCCGGTCGACGAAGACGAGGCCGAGGTCTTACCTGAGGTGCCGGTCGACGAAGACGAGGCCGAGGTCGTAACTGAGGCGCTGGTCGGGGAAGACGAGGCCAAGGTCGCAGCTGAGGTGATGGTGGACGAAGACGAGGCCGAGGTCGTAGCTGAAGCCCTTGAACCAGGGGACCATTCCGACCTTTCACCGATTCAGTCGGCCACAGAAGAAGAGGAGTCTGGCGCGAGCCTTGAACCGGAAGATGATACCGAAATCGTCAACGTTTCGGTAGAACCGACGAGAGACCTTGAGGCTCAGTCGGAGCGGACGCCTCGATTTATCGATGAAATAAACGAGTGGATGCAAACGGTCGACACGGCGGAGCGGCATCCGCAATCGGCCAAGGCACTCGCCCAGTTGGCCGAGGCGCGCTCGCTAGTCGACGCTGGGAATTTGCTCGGCGAGCCGGTGCAGCGAGGTGGGGCGGAAACCGGTCAGTCTGGCGATCAACCAAGCTCGATCGAGTCGTTTCAGTTCCCGGAAAAAGGCTTTGAGGACGAGGCACCTATTCCATCTGCTGCTGGTGCCGGCGCAGGGTATTCTGAAGATGTAGAACCGGTTCCTCGGGATTCAAACGCTGGTGAGCCAATTGATGTCTCAGGAGATTTTACGGAGCCCCCAGCCAATGCGGCAGATCAGCCAACACCAGATCCGCAGACTGAATACCCGGATTTGGAACCCCAGATCGAGGAGTCTCACTCACTCGTCGGCATGCCCGAACCTGAAGTTCCGCCTGCCTTTGCCGCGGAGGAGGAAGTTTTCGAAGAAACAGATGAATTCTCCCCGGCCTACGAGTCGATCGGCTTTTCGGGCAGTTTGAAGGAACGTCTCGCGACATTCGCGGAATTGGCAATGGAGGATCTCGGTGCGACTGGTGTCCACATCTCAGACAATCTCGGTCACTCCCTTTTCTCGACCGGCTCTTCGTCGCAGGGGGCGTCGCTGGCGAATCGGGTCGGTGAAGCCGGGGCTCGGTTGATCATCGCTTTGGGGATGCCGGGGCCGGGGTGTTCTCAGGTCAGTGACGGCGGGGATGGCTGGCTCACGCTGATCCTGGGATGGGATTCCTCTCGCCATATTTTTGCTCTCTTCGAGGTGGCAGAGCCTCTTGATCAATCCTCGATTGTGATCTGGCGCAAGGCTCTTGCCGAAGCTCTGAATCCTGAAGCTATTGATCGTCTCATTGCTTGATCCGTGTTCGACGAACTTTCCATCTCCTTTGAAAATCCAGCGACTGACCCTCTTGGGCATAATCATGTCGCCGGGAAACTCTACTGCGGGCGCGACCAGGTGGAGCTCCAATATAAAATGCGAGATCGGGCCTTCAAAAAAAATGAGCCGATCACAATCTCTTTCGACTATGGAGAAGTCGAAGGGGTCGAACTGGTTTCGAGATGGTTCAAACCCAAGCTGCTGATTTTTCAGACACGGTCGCCCGATAAGCTGGCAGACTTCCCTGGAGCCGACGTCGGGCGAGTCGAGTTGCAGGTTATCCGAGAGTCAGTTGGCGACGCCAAAAGGGTCGCAGCATTGATCGATCTGAAACAGTCTGAGGCATTTGTCGCCGAATCGGAAGATCGTCTATCGGCTCGTCGTCGAGCAGGTGAGCCATGACAGAGCAAGCATCGCAAAAGCGACCAGCTTCACGATCTTGGATAGGTTGGGTTCTTTATTTGACCTTTCTGATCTTTTTTGTCTTTGCCTACATCTACTTAGGTTCAATTCTGATTCTTCAGGAAGATCGACCCGTCTCCGGGACCGTCCAGCAAGACTATCTCGACATTGTTTACCAAAGCGAATTAGAGAATGAGCAAATCGATGGTGCTCAGATCTCGGTCAATGCTTCTTTGACGCGGCTGTTTCCCTACTACACCGATGGTGAGCTTGGCCCCTTCTGGCCCTGGTTGATGAGGCCGTATTCGGATCTGCCTCCACCCGATTTACTTAAGCGCGGCCAATGGATAAACCTCTTCGTCACTTGCAGTCTGCTGGTTTTTCTAGGGATTGCGGCTGCTAATGCCTTTTCCTTTCCGGGTGCGATCGCGATCCTGTCGATTGGCGGGTTTGGTATTCTCCTGGAGAGGTCGACCTACTTTAGTCCAGATGCCTTCTACTACCTCACGATCGTGTTGGTATGGCTCTGCGTTCTAACACTGATCCGTCGGAATCAGCTTTGGCACTATGCCCTTCTTGGCGCGCTCCTTTCAGTTGCCTACTTACTCAAACCGATGATCTGGCCGATCATTGTAGGGTTTTTGATTGTCTCGCTCGGTCGAACTCTGGGTTACTGGATACGATACCGCCGCCAGGCTGACCTCAATGTGTCGGAGGATACTTGGAATCCGACAAATCAACTGGTGGGCTTTGCCATGCTGGTGACCGCTTTTGTTCTGATTGCGGGGCCGAGTTTCAGTTTCGCAAACGAGCGCTTCGGCAGCCCATTTCATGCCTACTCGAAATATTCTGTCTGGATGGACTCACCGGAAGAGGCTGAGCTATTTCGAATGAACCATCCAAGTCGCGATGAGCTACTTGCGATCGCGGATGAAGATAGGCCGAGCTTATCGAATCTAATCGATCGGCTCGGCTGGGGTGGGGTGCTTGGCCGAGCAAGCGAAGGGGCTGCCAATCAGATCTCAGGGAGTGCCCTTTCGCGAACTGGCTGGCTCCTCGCCTATGGCTTGGCCATCGTGGTGATCGCGGCCCTTTTCCACCGTTGGGTGACCAAGCGGCAATCTCAGGAAATCTGGCAGCTTCGAGGGACCCATGCCTTCTGGATGTTGCTCTTTGCAGGGATCGTCACTTTCCTGACGCTGGGCTACACGGGAATTGCTGATCCAGTGATCAGGGGTCATCCCATGACGACCTCTCTTTTCGTTCCGATCTGGCTGACATTTATCTGGATTGCGGAGCGATACCGTCGGCAGCTCCAAAGAAGTCGATTTGGTATTCTGGTCAACCGAGTTTACCTGGCATTGCTTTCGATCCCAATCGGATGGGTCTGCTGGCGAGTATTCCAAGCTCTCCGCATTCCTTTAGCGTGATTCGATTGGGCGACAACCTACTCGCGTTGGTCTTGAAGCTCACGCACGAGTCCTTTTACCTGTTTGGCTGCCCAGACATTGGTGAACTGAAACTCGGGTTTGTCCCCAGTGGTGAGAAAGTCAACCGTCCCGACGCCGAGCATCCCTTTGATACCGCGACAGGTAACGTTAATCGCTCGGAGATCTTCAATCCGGACTTCTTTGGAACTTTTTGCAATCAGCCCGGTGATCCACTCGATCCTCGATGGAGTGATCCTGAAGTCATTCATCCACCGGTCGAGGGAAAGGTAGGCGGCTGAAACCAGGCCAAGGGCGAGACTCGCGATGGCAAACAAAGGTTCATACCCGTAGAGAAAAGGTGATATCCCGAGTCCCCCTGCAAGTCCGATCAAGGCAAGCGGGTGATTCAAGACGGAGGGATGGCCTCGGTAGAGAAGCCGGTCAGGAAAGGCTGCGCGAGTCTCTTGACTCTTTGGTGTCGAAGCGTTTTCCCTCTTCGTTCTCTCCACTGAGGTCGAGTCGGTCGACTCACGAGCTACCACCGGACGGGCTGGTTTTTCTTCCTGCCAATCGAGAATCTGGTGAAGTGGCTCGGCTTTTTCGGCTCCGCTTCGCAGGCCGAGGTCTTCGTATTCGAGTCCTCCGGCTTCGATTTGATCGAGGATTTCATCGACCGAAAATGGCCCGAGCTGTTTCCCATCTTTGATGATTCGAATCGAGCAGACTTCGGGGAACTCGCTCATGCAGTGGGTTTTTCTGGCAATTCGATATCTGGAACTTCGGGCAGGAGATCCTTGCGATTGATGAGCAAGCCGAGATCAAGCCCGGCCAGCTCTGGCAGTGTTGATTGGTGAATCATCGCTTCGATTGGTGCAATTCGATCCATTTCACCAACTGTGTTGTGGACCAAGCCCTGAATCAGCGAAATGTCACCGGCATCGTCCGGGAAAAGATTCGCGAGTCGATAATTTAGCTGGCCCGAATCCCAGCGGACTTCGAAGTTTCCGATCGTGAGCGACTCGTTCACCCGCATTGCCAGCTCACTGAGTCGCTCGCGACGGATAGCTTCATCCGTACGCCGGTCTGATTCGGCGACGACCGCCACCCCAGAGAGTTCTGCAAAGGCCTGAACGTGAAGATTGACTCGGGTGTGGTGGGCTTCGAAACCTGCCCTGACGACCTCCCGCCCATCAACTTGAGCGTATTGCCAGCCAGCTTCTTCAAATGCGGTGCAGATGGACTGATAAATTTTCGATACGGGCATGATTGGCAGGAAAGCTCAGTTGTTAACCGCTCTCGATTGATCGAAGAGCGCGGCTTTCTTTCCCGGTTTGGGCGGTCGATCGATGATAAGGGCTACAAATGAGACACCGCCGATGGCAACGAATCCGAGAATCAAACCCATCAAGCCGTGTACGAACCCGAAGACCATCGGCATGCAGTAAACGAGTATGATGATAAGTGCGGTTGTCGGAGGAGCGATCGGATCTTCGTAGAGTTTGAGACGGGATCGACCGAGTTGGAGCCCCACAACAATGAAGAAGAACGCACAGATCACCTGGTTGGCACAGAGGAGAACGGTCCGTGGAATTCCGAAAGACAGTACGCGGCCGAATGAGGAGCCACCAATCTGGCTGACTCCGAAGACGATTAAAGCACAGATCGAAAAGGTAACCGCAAAGGAGCCGATCACGAAGGCGCGACCGACGTAGTTCCGAAACCCAGAAGCGCCGATTACAATCGCCGTGACTACCGAATTTAAGAGCCAGAGACTACCGACTGTGAGGAGGGTCTCGACGATGTCTGCGTTCACCAGAAAGTAACGAAGCATCAGATAGGGCAGGATCGAAACAAACAGAAGTGTGCTGAGGATGATGCCGACATAGTATTTGCCGAGCACAATCTGCCAGCGCGTGAGTCGCGATGTTAAGAGGAGCTCGATGTTGCTCCCGCTCCCGACCTCAGTCTGAAGTGTTCCGAAGAGGCCCAAAGGGAGGACCAACCCAAAGATAATTCCCGATGCGGGCAGCAAGATCCCGGCTGAGGAGAAAGTCCCGGTGTCTTCGACTAGCTCGACAAAGATCCATTCCGTGAGGACGCACCCGAGGGCGAGTGCCTGGAGCAGGATAAAACTCCAGATAAAGTGCTGGGCCCGGAGACCCTGGCGCAATTCGCGTACGAAGACCGGACTTAGCCGGTCTGAAAAATCGGAAAGAGCTTCCACTTGCATGGAGCAGCCAGGGAGCGGGTTGCTAATCTCCAACCGGTGTCAGGACAATTTTTTGAATGTCGAGAACTGCCTTTTTGGCGAGCGTTTCCGGGATCACCGCAAGGCGATTTTCTCCTTTGGCATCGATCGTGACCTGACCGAGTTCGAGTTTTTTCCATTCCTGAAACCCGCCTGTGTCTTCGACCTCAAAGGAAAGCGTGTGTTCGTTGATCAAAACGGAGACTTCGCTGCCCTCATTCCCATTACCGCAGCCGTAGTGGATCGCGACATCGAATGTGCCTGGTCTGGAAACGTCGAAAACCCACTCGGCCCAGTCTTCTTTTTCGATCCAAAAACCAAGACAGTTTTTCTCGGGTTGCGGCTCGTAGCGCATCATTTCTGCGTAGGTCGTTGCCATTTTTGCCTCGAGCTGGATCGTCCCGTCAATCGATTGACCGATGGAATCTGACTCCGGCGCCGGAATAAATCGGACGCCCTCGACTCGGAAGGCTGGGACGTTGGACTGGTCTCCACTGAGCAAATACACCGGATACTCGCCCTTTTTGGGGATGTAGACGGTGCCAAGAATAAGAGGATCCCGGTCCCGATCTCTAGCGGTGCGAGGCGCATAACCTTTGACTGCTTCGTCGCCAATTTTAATCTGGATTCCCATCTTGGGCCTGACCGACTCGTAGAGCAGGGCGATGTAGTAGTTTCCCCACCGCGGCGCCTCCATTTTCCACATCCAGTTTCCAAAGTGGCTGCCAGGGGTGTAGGTGCCATCAGCTGCTGAAATTTCGAAGGTTCCACGGCTGCGGTCGACTTCGCGACTGTATTCAGCGGCCACAGGAATTTCCTCGAGATTGGCGAAGGGGTCTTCGGGCAGATTGGTCGTGATCACTTCCTGAGCGATCAGCGCAGGCGACGCTGCCACAAAGACGAGGGTGAGGAGTCGTTTCATCAGATGGACTGTATCGGAATCGCAGGTTTGAGGCAACCGGGAAGCCAACCGGATCGCAGCCTTGAGTAAGGTCCCGACCTGTGTATCATCCCACTCGAGTTGGAGACTCTCGCTCCCAGTCTGGTCCCTGTAGTTCAACGGATAGAACAAGGCTCTCCTAAAGCTTAGATGCAGGTTCGATTCCTGCCAGGGACGCTCTGATAATCAGGGTTTTTTGAGTCGCTCGGTGAGTGGTTTTGGAAATTCTACGTCAAGAGCGGGACGAGTCATCTCACCAGTGGCTTCAAACCCGGGTGTGGTGTCGCCGAAGGCGGTGCGCGCCTCGACTAAGAGCGCGGTGAGGGCTTCGACTTTTTCCGGATTTTGGGAAGCGAGATTCTCTGATTCACTTGGGTCCTTTTCCAGTTGATAGAGCTCCCACGGCGCTGGTTGGGGGGGCGGGTTTGCCTTTTTGCTGTCTGCGAAAAGGACGGATCAACTTCCAGGGGCCTTCCCGAACACCGAGGAGAGTTCCTCTCATGTAATAAAAAAAGTGAGATGTCGGGCTCGGCTCCTGAGGGTTTGTGAGCAGTCCTGAGATATCGTGTCCGTCGATCGGGTTCTTGAGCGTCTCAGGAGATCCAGTCATCGCCAGAAGGGTCGGGAGTAGATCCATCGTAGTCGCGAGCTGGGAATTTACGGTTCCGGCAGGGATCCGACCAGGCCAGCGGGCCAAAAACGGGATGCGGTGGCCGCCCTCCCAATTGGTGCCAGTCTTGCCTTTTTTTTTTTTTTTT
>JBCCBR010000043.1:0-12296 GCA_039033935.1 Verrucomicrobiota bacterium | reverse complement strand
GGAGGGAGGTGATCGATCTGCCCGGCTACACCGGCGAGGAGAAGCTTGAGATTGCCCGCAAATACCTCGTCCCCCGCCAGCTCAAAGAAAACGGGATCAAGGCGAAGCAGTGTCGCTGGCTAACCGGTGCGCTGCGCCACATCATCGAGCACTACACCCGCGAGGCCGGCGTCCGCAATCTCGAGCGGGAGATCGCGAGCGTTTGCCGATCGGTCGCAGCTCGGGTCGCCCGCAACAAGCGAACCGAGATCCGAGTCACGCCGGAATTTGTCGAAGATGTTTTGGGACCGCCAAAGTTTATTCACGAAAGTCGAGTGACCCGCTCGGCTGCCGGGGTCGTCAACGGCCTAGCCTACACCCCGGTCGGCGGAGAGGTGCTGAATATCGAAGCTGTCAGATTTCCGGGTAAGGGGAATATGAAGCTAACCGGGCAGATCGGTGACGTCATGAACGAGTCAATGCAGGCCGCTTTCAGCCTGCTCCGCACCCGGGCAGAGGATCTCGGTATCGACGAAGAGGAGTTCAGCCGCTACGACGTCCATGTCCACGTCCCCGCTGGCGCGGTCCCGAAAGATGGTCCATCCGCTGGCGTTGCAATGTACACCGCGCTCGCCTCCCTCTTTATCAATCGTCGTGTCAATCGCGACATCGGGATGACTGGTGAAATCAATCTTCGGGGCGACGTCCTCCCGATCGGCGGTCTCAAAGAGAAGGCGATCGGAGCTGTCCTCGCTGGCGTCAGAACCATCCTGATCCCGAGTGCGAATGAGAAGGACGTCTTTGAGATTCCTGAGTCAGCCAAGAAGAAGCTCAAAGTGATCCCGGTCGGAAGCGTCGATGAAGTGCTGGAGCACGCCCTGCTGAAGCGGTGAGCCTTTCGCTGGAGTTGTTCGCGGTTCCTGCTGCCTTTCACGAGAGAATTTCACAATTCTCACCCCGCCTTCCGCACCGCCTGGATCACCATGCTGAGCGACACTCTCCCTCGCCATTCGTTGCGATCGATCGTGTAAGCAATGTCCCAGGGGGGGCGCGGCAGATCGAGCTCTGCCGCATTGAAGTAAATCCCGTCGTGAAAGGTGCCGTTTTGCGAGAAACGAAATTTGAGGTGCTTTTCCTTGATGACACGAGGAGCCGAATCAATTCGGACCTGGCGGGACATGAAAAGCGGCTGCGCGTTGGCAGCTCCGAAGGGCCTCAAAAGCTCATAGCTTTCCAGTAAATCGAGACCGAGGTCAGCGAGGCTCAGTTCGGCATCGATATAAAGCTTCGGGATCAGAGCATCGCGAGTCGCCTGGGAAACGACGCTCTCGATCACTCGAATCCTGAAGGCGTCGAGTTGCTCCTCGCGCAGCGTGACCCCGGCTGCCATCTCGTGACCGCCACCCGATTCGATCAGATCACGGGCATGGTCGAGAGCTTCGACCAAAGAGATCCCCTCGACGCTGCGACCACTTCCTTTACCCAAACCCACTTCGTCGAACCCAATCACAAAGGTGGGGCGGTGATACTGCTTGGAGATCCGGGAGGCAACAATGCCGACGACCCCCGGATGCCATTCCCGAGCCCCCACCACGATGGCATGGGCGCGATGCTCCGAAGGCATCGCCGCAATCAGCGATTCAGCTTCATTTCGAGTCCCCAATTCGAGAGCCTGTCGTTCCCGGTTTTGGGAGTTCAGCTCGGCCGCGAGAAATTCGGCCTCATCGGTGTCTTGGGATAGCAAAAGATTGAGGGACGTCTCTGCCGTGTCGAGCCGACCAGCGGCGTTGAGTCTTGGGCCTAATTTGAAGCCAACGTCCTGGGCACTGGACTGACCTTTGACTCCGGCGATCTCCTTGAGCGCGACGAGACCGGGATGAATGGTCCGGTCAAGCTGCTGCAACCCACGGCGCGCGAAGATCCGATTTTCATCCTCAAGCGGGACGATATCCGCAATCGTCCCGAGAGCGACGATGTCGAGATACTCCTTCAGATCAAAACCGGGGAGGGGACGCGTTTTGAGCAGGGCGTGGGCAATTTTAAAGACGACGCCGGCGGTGCATAAGTAATGGAATGTGGGACCGAGCTTGGGATTGACTACCGCGACGCAGTCGGCAATGCCTGCGGAAGAGGGTTCGTGATGATCGACCACGATCAAATCGATCCCCATGTCACTGAGTAGCTTCGCTTCATCCCTCGAGTTTGTCCCACAGTCGGCCGCGATGAGGAGCTCGGGTGGGGAGTCAGCAAAACTGTGCGCGATCCCTTTGGCACTCAGCCCATAGCCTTCTTCGAGACGAGTCGGGAGAAAGCGCCGAGGCGTCAGCCCGTAGGCACGCAGGATGTGATCCAGCAAGGCGATCGAGCTCACTCCATCGACGTCGTAGTCGCCGTAAAGGACGACAGATTCCGAACGGTCGACGGCCTCGAAAATACGAGCAATGGCGGGCCCAATCCCAGGAAGTTGGAAGGGATCGCTCAGATCATTGAGCCGCGGGTAGAGAAAGCGCTCGAGATCTTCCTGATCCACGAAGCCACGCTGGAGGGCGAGATTAACGACGACATCGGCAAGGCCAAACCCGTGAGCGTAGTCACGAACCTGATCGGCGTCCGGTGGCTCCGGCAATATCCATCTCGCCCTTGCTGGCATCGTCATCCACTTTAGAGGTGAGCGTCTCGCTGTAAAGCATCGCTCGAACCGCAATTGCTTGACTGAGCAAAATATGTCGTTTTCCGCAGCCTGAGCCCGCCTACTTCTGCTCTTTCAGAAGATCTCGAGAAGGCTTCCCAGCCCGTTGGGAAGTCTTGTCCCGACCTTCATTCCGAGCAAAGCCTGACGCAAGGGTGCCTCGGGACCGAGAATGGTGACGGGGGGGCAATCTTCCGATTCGATCATGAGCCCGCCGCCGCCCGGGGCGAGTAAGTAATAGGCTGACTCTTCCGCTCGCTCGACCTCGACAAGCGCTCCGGCAGCAACTGGATCGTCAAAATCGAACTCTGGAAAACTGGCGGCCTCGACTGCACTGAGCTGTTGCTCCAGACTATCAACCTGCTCGGCCTGGCCTGCGGCGAGGTAGGAAGACTCTAGGCCGCGGGTATCGTACTTCGACTCCGCTTTGCTGTCGTCACCGGTAGCCCCTTCGGTCGCGCTCTCCAGAGCACCCCTCGCTCGATTGAGCTGGTTTTGTAGTTCAGCGATCAGCAGTTGGACGAGCTCGGTTTTGTTCATCGGGTGAGAAGTCCCCACGTTAGCGAAGAGGGGAGTCACGTCAAAAGTGCTTGAAAGATAGGAGCTTCGCGGGGACCGATTGCTGCACCCAGATGGTATGAAGATCTCTATTGTGACCCCATTTTACAATGAGGAGGAGGCGCTCTCGCTTTACTTCGACGCCGTGATCGGGGTGCTCGAAGATCGTGATTTCGAAATTGTCTGTGTCGACGACGGGAGTCGAGATCGCACCCTTGAGGGACTCCTCGCAAAAAGTGAGGCCGACGAGCGGATCCGGGTAGTTGAGCTTTCCCGCAACTTTGGAAAAGAGGCGGCGCTCTCTGCCGGACTCTCGGTCTCACGGGGCGATGCGGTGATCATCCTCGATGCGGATCTGCAGGACCCGCCTTCGCTGATTCCCAAAATGATTGAGGAATGGGAAAAGGGCCACGACGTCGTCCTCGCGCAGCGCAGTCATCGAGGAAACGATTCTTTGATGAAGCGAACTTCGGCCGCCGGATTTTATAAGATCTTTAATCGGTTCGCGGAGGTTCCGATCCCGGAGAATGTGGGAGATTTTCGACTCATCGATCGCAAGGTGCTCCATGTCGTGAATCAGTTTTCAGAGAGCAACCGATTCATGAAAGGGCTCCTTTCATGGCCGGGTTTTCGGACCACCACAATTCAGTTCGAGCGCCCGGAGCGCGCCGCTGGTCAGACCAAGTGGAACTACCGCGCTTTGATTGCGCTGTCGATTGACGGCATCCTCGCGTTCAGCGAGTTGCCTCTCCGCCTCGCGGTTGTATTAGGACTCTTCAGCTCGCTCGGGGCGATTATTTATGCGATTTACACCATCATCAAAACCTTTGTTTTTGGTGCGGACGTTCCCGGTTACCCGTCTTTGCTCGTGGTCAATTTGACGCTCTCGGGTCTCATTCTGATCTGCCTCGGGATAATCGGCGAATACATCGGCCGGATTTACCGAGAGGCGAAGGGGCGCCCGATTTTTGTGATTCGCGAACTCTACGAGAAGGGTCGCAAGCGATGACTTGGCTGGCGAGCCTGTTCGATCGAGAGAAGGCAGCGGCAAGACTCACGTCTCTGCCTTTCATCGGGATTCTCTACGTTGCAATCGGAGTAGTCGCTCCAGTGCTGAAGTATCTCGATGGGAACGAGAATAACATTCGCATTTTCTTCGCATCGGTCCGCCACCTCACTCTGGAGCAGGACCTCTACGCACCTTACCCGGTTGAGCACGCCGACTACTTTCTCTACGGGCCAGTTTTTTGTCTCTTTGTCGCTCCCTTTGCCTACCTCCCCAGTCTCCTCGGCGTGATTGGATTTTCACTGGCGATGACGGCCTGCTTCGTCGGTGCGGTTTATTCGCTGAAAATCAGTGCGACTGAAAAAGCAGTCATCTGTCTGATCTGCTGCGTTGATTACCTGACCAATTCGCAAAACTTTCAGACCAATGGACTTGTCGCCGCGACGGTGCTGTTTGGACTGGGGGCCATCCAGCGCGACCGCCCGGTCCTCGCCGGACTCTGCATCGCTTTCGGGATTTTCATGAAGGTCTACGGGATTGTTGGGCTTTCGCTGTTTTTCTTCACGGATCGGAAACTGCGTTTTGCGCTGGCGGTGATGGCCGGGAGTGCTTTCTGCTTTTTCGCACCGATGCTTTTGTCATCGTGGCAGTTCATCATCGACAGTTACCCGAGTTGGTTCCGGCGGCTCGGGGCGGAGAACGAGACCAATACGCAGATCGTCAGCGGCGTCGGGTATCAGTCGATTTTTGACACGATTCGTCGGTGCTTTGGCTACCAGCTGCCAGTCTTGCCGGTGCTTGTCGGGGTGGCAGCCGCTTTCGCTGCAGCTGTGTTTTACCGACCACTGACGAAGAGCCCGAATGGTGCGATGCGTATTATTGCAGCAGCTCTGATCGGCTTGATTCTCTTCAGCACTGGTTCGGAGAATCCAACCTACATTATCCTGATGACCGGGGTTGCGCTGTGGTTTGTGCTTCACTGGAAATCGGCTCCTCGCCTCGCCTGGCTCGGTCTTGCCGCAGTGTTTGTTTTCTCATCACTCGCCCCGACCGAAGTCTACAATCATGCGGCGGGTGACTGGTATGATCGCCACGCTCTGAGAGCGGTTCCTGGCTTTGCTCTCTGGTGTTTCGCGATGGTGGAGTTGTGGCGACCGGTCGGTGATCGGCACGATTCAGAGACAGTTGAGAGCTGAGCTCTGCTTCATAGCGCGAGCATCTTTAAGACCTGCGGAAGCAGCTCGACATGGGTGCGATTGCGACCGGCCCGCGTCAGGATATCGGTCACCAATAGCGAGTTGGTGGCGGATTTTGCGGGAAGCCAGTTTTCCTCTTCGGGATAGTTGTCGGAGGAAGTGTGTCGAGTGCGATAAAAGTCTTTCGTCTGGCAACGTTCGATTTCGATCCTGCTCGAAGGAAGATGGAAATCTACTTCAACCATGCCGCGCCGTTTCGTCGCCATCGGTTGAAGTCGTATTTTGAGCTTCCTCGGATAGCCTACTTCGCTGGATCGAAAGCGAAACTCGTCTGGTGTCGAAGCGTTCGACTCAAGCTCAGACCGCAATCGGTTCGCGATCCACGCGGCGAGGTAGATGGCGCTCATGCGATGACTGTCCTTATGCCTGATTTCAATTTCGCGGAGCCGGTCGGTTTCCTGCCGTGCATGCGGTTTGTCGAATGCGTTGGCGACCGCCTGACGAATCGCGTTGATACGGGTAAAGGCAAGATCGTGCATCGCGAAGCGAGCTTTAGATCTCTCCCGAGCGCTGATAAGCCGGACGAGTTGGTTGCGGGGCGATTCCCAGCTCTCGCTGTCAAAGAGCAACCGGTCGATGCGGGTGTAGAGACGCGCCTCAAAGGTATCGGAAAACTCGCCGCGCCACCAGAAAGCGAGCGGCAGGTCGGAATCGAGGTGGGCGAAGACAGTGTTGCGAAGCTGTGCGGCGGAACCTCCCCGGAGTAGAAACGAAACCTGCTCGCTGCAGACGGTCTCTTTGCCATCCCGTCCGATGCGACAGTGGGCTTGGACCCAGGCGTCGACGCCGCTCTCAGATGATGAAGGGTCGGCACAGATCAGCAGCGATCGGCAGGCTGCTTCGCCGGTGACCTCTGCGAGGACGGCTGCGTCATCAGCCAGATCGGCGGGGTTTTCGTTGTAGATCGCCAGATTGATGATTGATGCCCGAGCGCTCCCTTTTCCGGTCTCACCATCCCCCGTGAAGAGGGTCTGGAGTTCCTCTTCGATATTGGAGAGCTCGACCGATTGGCCTAGTTGAGAGAGGGTAGCCGAATCGAGTGTGGCAGTGCTCATCCTGCAGACTAGTCGCGTTTTTGAGGGTGCAAAACCCCTTTTCGTGATCCAGCTTGATATTCCCACTGAGATGTCGGCGACCACCAGCACCTATCAATTCGACAACAAACTTCGTCTCGCCGTTGTCGAGATGCCCCATATGGCGAGCACTGCTCTCGGGATCTGGAATGGTGTCGGCAGTCGCCACGAGACGGATAACCAACACGGGATGGCCCACTTTATGGAGCATCTCGTATTCAAGGGCAGCCCGCTGCGAAACGCGGCCGTCGTCTCCCGCGAAATCGAGGGACTCGGCGCCTCGATCGACGGATTTACGGTGGAGGACTATGTTTCCTATCAGGTCAAAGGGCCATCTGAGTGCTTCCCCAATCTACTCGAAGTTCTCGCAGACATTTACCGCTACCCGGTGCTCGACCCGGCAGAGATCGAAGCTGAGCGCCAGGTCATCGGCGAAGAGATAGCAATGGTACGCGACCAACCCGCGCAATGGTTGGAAGACCTTCTCAGCGAGGCGGTTTTCGGTGAGACCCATCCGCTGGGGCGCTCCATCACCGGGACCCATGATTCGCTCTCGGCAATGACGCGGAGCGATCTTACCGATTTCCACCGGGCAAGCTACAGCGGCGGCCAGACGGTCATTGCAGTTGCCGGGCCGATCAAGTCGGAGACTATCGTCGAGCAAGTCGGTCTGGCTTTCGAAGGCCTCAGCTGCGGAGCTCCGATCCCTTTCAAGCCTGCGACCCATCTTGAGAGTCTCCTCCGATTCGAAGCTGAGCCGTCGCAAGAGCAGGCTCACCTCGCGCTTTCATTCCCAAGTGTGGACCGGCACGACCCGACCCGTTACGCTCACAAACTACTCTCCGTGATTCTCGGTGAGAACATGAGTTCAAGGCTCTTTCAGATCATGCGCGAGAAACACGCGTTGTGCTACGAGATCCAGAGCGACCTGATGTCTTTCGAAGACGTTGGTGCCTTTCAGATTTTTCTCGCTCTCAGCCCCGATCGATTGGAGCTGGCTCTGCAGGTGCTCGGCGAAATTCTGAACCAGATCGCGAGCGCACCGGTCTCAGCGACCGAGCTGGAAACGGCGAAGCGTTTCATCATTGGGCAGAGCCGGATCAGTCTGGAAAACACTGGTGCCCAGGTGATGTGGGCGGGCGAGGGTATGATTACATTTGGTGACTGGGTCGAGCCCGAGGAGATCCATGCCAAGCTGGCCGCGGTCACGGTCGAGGAAATCCAGGCTGCTGCGGTAGAGGTTCTCACTCGGAAAGCTCCCTGTGCCGCCCTGATCGGACCCGAAGAATCGCACCACATCCTCGCCGGTTACCTTTCGGCAACTTACTAGCAAACCCACCGCTGAGCGCGATCAATGGGTGCAGGGCATCGGGCCGTCGAGGCTCTCGAGTCGTCGGAACCAAACAAACTTTCTCGCGAGGAGCGGAAGTGGTTCGAAAGCAGCCTCATCCCCATAGATCTCACCTCCGCGACGTCCCAGAGACTTCTGTTCGCCGTCGCGTTGGTAGCTCACCGCAAAGTCATCGGGTTGTTCGCTGACGAGTCGGCGAAATTCAAACCAGGGGAGCACGTTGAGTCCTGGATTCGCAAATTGTTGAATGCCGCGAGGTCGATTGGTCGGTATGAGGATGTCAGGCTCTGAGCTGAGGATCTCGACGAAATCACTTTGGCTTTTGAGCCAGTCGACGCGCTTGAGAAAGAGGTGGTTGCCTTCCCCTTCCGACCGCAAATTTGAATACATCGAAAACGAGGTCTGGGTCCGCCCACCGATCCAGGGCCAGACTCCATTGGCGAGCACGGGCAAGAGACCGATCCAGGCAAGTGTAGCGATTGCGGGAGTGATGCGGGTGTCCTCAGCCCGTCGGGTCCGCCATCCTGAGATCAGGTAACAGGCTCCGAGCCACACGCCCCAGATCATGAAAGCGACGAAACCAATCCGGTTCGCTGTTTGGAAAACTTCGAAACTCCTCTCGATTATCAGGTAAAGCGCGCCCTGGCTGATAAGACAGGCAAAAAAGCCAATCACCACGATCCAGCGGGCGAGTTTGCGTCCGCGCGCGACATTCCCCCGACCGAGCCAGGCGAGCTGGCCCTGCCAAAGGCGGTGCAGCTCTTTCCGCCAGGGCGTCGCGAGGAAGAGGGCGAGGATTGCGAGAATCAGAGTGCTGAAGCTGAAGATCCCGGCGGCCGGGTGAATCGCCAACCAGAGATGGAACCCGACCGCACCGCAAAACCCGAGATAGCGCAGGCGGGGAACGAACAAACAAATCGGGATGATCAATTCTAAGGCAAAAGAACCCCAGATCGCGACGTGCTGGGCCCAGGTTGCTGTCGGGATGAGGCCGCCGAAATAGATCGCGATTTCGTTGTGCAACTTCGCGGCGCAGGAGACTTCCGGATTCAGATAGTCAATATTCAGCTTCTGGATTAGGGCCCAGATGTAGACGATCGGGATAGCCCAGCGCACCACCGGTGCAAAGCGAGCATACCAGTCTTCGCCACCACCGACCGACGGGCTTCGAAACAGCACCCGACCGATTGCAAAAAGAAGCAGAGCGGTCGAGATCGCACCGAGCAGATACCCCTTTGGAATCGCCGGAGTGAGGTGGTAAACCGCCTTGAGCACGACCACAATGAGGAGGAAGAGCCAGTCGCGTTTGCTCCCCGCGCCTAGCCCGGTCAGGATCGTGCCGCCGCGCAGTCGCAGCACGGCAACGAGCCCGAGCAGCATGATGACATGAAGCATCCCCTCGAAGAGGATGTGGTTGGGCACGAAGGGAAGTTTGTTCCAAAGATTAAGGAGGGAGGTCGCTATGAGCGCTCCGAACCGAAACAGGCAATCCGGGCGAAACAACACCGCGATGGCCGAGAAGACAAAGATCCAGCCCATCCACGACTCCGCCCAAAAGGTGAACGCGAGTTGATGCAGTAGCGACGAAACCGCCCAGATCAGCGCGAAGGTCGCGAAAGGGGAATCGGATCGCGCTACGTTGGGGGTTGCTGTGTTGGGATTGGAGTTGGAAGAATCAGCAGGATTTGGAAGGTCCAAGGTCAATGGTGGTCACAGAATTCTCGGGGGATGAGGTCGTAGGGGACGTTTTCGATGTAAACGGTTTGTTTATGCTCACAGGTCTCAGTCGACATCAAGCCAGATTCTCGACAGAGATTCATGCGGTTGATGTCGACTGGTGCACGAAATGGGCCAGATTGATAGCCAAGCTCAGCTGCCGCTGCGAAGATATCTTTCCAGATTGGCATCGCGGTGCGACCTCCATAGGCGCCCTTTGCAATCGGCGCCGGTTGATCGAGCCCGATCCAGACCGCGCCGGAGAGACGGCTGGTGTAACCCGCAAACCAGGCATCGCGGAAATCGTTTGTTGTCCCCGTCTTTCCACCGGCCGGGGCATCGAAGCCGAGATGGCGAAGGTTGGCCCCAGTGCCCCCTTGCTCCAGAACCTGTTGGAGCAGGTTTGACGTCATCCACGCCGCTCCCGCCGACATCACTTCGTAGGGAACATCAGCGTGGCGGTAGAGGGTGGTGCCTTCACGATCGACAATGCTCTCGATGAAGTAGGGCTGATGACGGATCCCGCCGTTTGCGAAAATGGAGTAAGCGCTGGCGACGGCACGCACATTCGCTTCGACCGTTCCGAGGTAGACCGTAGCGCTTTCGATGGTCTCGGCAGCGGGAGCGACACCGGCGAGGTCCATCATATTGAGAACGGCGTCGAGCCCGGCGAACTCGCCTACCCGGACGGTCATGGTGTTGCGAGATTGAATCAGCCCATCGCTCGCCGGGAGCGGACCTCCATAATTGTTGTCAGCATTTTCAGGGCTCCAGCCAGTCACATCCCATGGAATTTCACCAGGGGCGATGGCTGCGTCTGAGACCCAGGTGCCGGGGAACAATCCGCGTTCGAAAGCGGTGCCATAGACGAGTGGCTTGAAGACCGATCCGATCGGTCGCCTTGCCTGGGTCGCCCGATTGAAAGCCGAGTCAGCGAAGTTTCTACCACCGACCAGCACTCGCAGTGCCCCGGTGTTGTTTTCGATCACAGTGACGGCTCCCTGGAGGTAGGCCGTTTCACCTGACTGATGCATGGCCGGGGTGGGATGCTCATAGCCGGGCTGTGACTCGAGATGCCCGAGATGAAGATTCAGCGCCTGCTCGGCCTGAGCTTGCAGTGCGGTGTCGAAGGTTGTCCGAATCGTGAGCCCGCCGGCACGGGCATGCGAGGGCACCAGATTCGAGACTTCGTTTTGAATCATCTGCTCGATGTAGCCCTGGCTCGAGACGATCCGGTTGCGTCTCAGCTGAGCCATCCACTGTTCCTGCGGCAAGACCGGGGGACGGGCCGCGAGGTAAGATTCGAGTCGTTCTGAGGCTAGGACCCCTTCGTCAGCCATTCTGATGAACGTGGTCCGCATCTCTCGGAGAGCGGATTCATACTGCCGGAACGGGGAAAAGCCGTTCGGTGCTCGAATGATCCCGGCGAGCATCGCCGACTCTGGCAGAGTGAGGTCGGCGCTGGACTTGCCAAAATACCCTCGCGCGGCCTGCTCGATCCCATTCATGCCGGTCCCGAGGTAGACTCGGTTAACGTAGAAGGAGAGAATCTCTTCCTTGCTGTAGCGACTCTCGATACGCCGGGCGATCGCCATTTCGAGGAGCTTGCGTTCGATCGTTTTGCCGCTCAGGCCAAAGGTCATCCGGGTGAGCTGCATCGTGATGGTGCTGCCGCCCTCCTTCTTTCGGTTCTCCCTCGCATTGCGGAGCCAGGCGCGCATCAGTCCGATGTGATCAATGCCGTGGTGCTTAAAGAACCGCGAGTCTTCGCGTGCGATCAGCGCGGTGATGAAGTGAGGGGAAATGATCGAGAGGTCGACCGGCGTTCCCACTTCTTCGCCGTTCAGGAGAGTGAGGATGCGATCGCTCCCATCCAGCACAGTCGAGGGCTGGGGCACCCGGGAGACCGCTTCGACATCGTAGCGGAGAGCCATCCGATGGTAGTGAAAAGCGACCGCGAGGGCGGTCAGCAAACCGATCGCGCCCACGACCAGGGTGGTGCCGAGCAAAAAGCGTCTCACCGGCTTGGTCTCTTGCTTCGCTTTTGAACGACGTTTCCGCCTTTCCCGGCGACGCTTTTCGGCATCACGAGATTGGCTGCGCGTCTTGTTGGCAGGCTTGCGCGGCATCGGTCTTGAGGCTACAGGCGGTTGCCTGCGAGCCGCCAAGATGCGAGGAAATAACCCAGTTTTCAACTGCTCTTGTCTCACCCCCGAGATATCGGGGATTTAGGAATCAATCTGCCGCGTCGTTGTGCCGACCAGTCTTAGCAAAGAATCTTTCCACGGTGATCCGGTGAAGATTGCCGAGGCCCTCCTTGGATCGATCGTGATCCACGGGAATACCTCGGGTCGCATCATCGAGACGGAAGCCTATCGCGAAGTCGGTGATGAGTCGTGCCACCTCTTTTATCGGAAAGGGGCGCGGGAATTTGCGGATCGCTGTCAGCCTGGCGACGCCTACATCTATTTGAACTACGGTGTCCACTGGCTGCTCAATGTTCTCACGCTCGATTGCGAAACCGGGCATTCGGGCTTTGTCCTGATCCGAGCACTCGAGCCGATTCAGGGAATTCGAGAAATGAAGCAACGCCGTGGAAAAGATCGAATCAACGAGCTTTGCTCGGGACCGGGAAAGCTGACCCAGGCACTGGGGATCGGTCCAACTT
>JBCCBR010000042.1:0-12334 GCA_039033935.1 Verrucomicrobiota bacterium | reverse complement strand
GCAGGCGGCACTGCTCGAGGCGATGCAGGAAAAGCAAGTCACCGTTGCTGGCCAAAGCCGCGCTCTACCCAATCCCTTCATCGTCTATGCGACCCAGAATCCGATCGAGCTGAGCCTCGGGCAGGGGATAGGTGCCCTCGTGCTCGATCGGATTCTGGGTCGCATAGACGATGAAGGGATTGGGTAGAGCGCGGCTTTGGCCAGCAACGGTGACTTGCTTTTCCTGCATCGCCTCGAGCAGTGCCGCCTGCGTCTTCGGAGGGGTTCGGTTTATCTCGTCAGCGAGGATGAGATTGGCAAAAATCGGACCTTCGACATATTCGAACTCTCTCCCGCCGTCGTCGCGCGTCTGCAAAATTTCGCTTCCGACGATATCGGTTGGCATCAGATCGGGAGTGAACTGGATGCGGTTGAACTCGAGACCAAGTGTTTTCCCAAGCGTGCTTACTAACAAGGTTTTGGCTAATCCCGGCACGCCGATCACGAGACAGTGGCCTCGACAGAGAAGGGAGACCAGCATTTGCTCCACCACAACGTCCTGCCCCACGATGACCCGGGCGGCTTCCTTTTTCAGCTCGTCGACTTTGTCGCGAACGTGTTGCCATTGTGCCTCGCTTGGGGAAGATGTTTCGCTCATTACCGAGGATCGTAATTAGATTTGCGAAAGGATAGCAAGAGGGGACCTCGAAAAATTGATCTCTGAAGCTAGAAGACGTTCATGATTCCGAGATCTCGAGGAGTCGAAGGCGACGCCTCTGCGGGCCGTCCGGTTCGGCCGGTCAGCCTACTTGACCTGGGCGTGGATGATGCCGTCCCACGGACTTGGAACCGTGTTGGGATGATCAATGAAGGACTGGATTCTCTCGATCATCCTCTGGGTCGGACCATCTGGTCCCCCGGGCCATTCCGCCTCTTTCATTAGCGAAAGCGCGCTCTCGAAGTCTCCCGCAAAATAGGTATTCAAAGCGTTCTCGTAGGCGTCCCGTGCTTGTAGCAGAGCTGCGCTGACTTCTCCGCTGCGACCGAGTGGCTGGTAGAGATCGGTAGCCTGGTCACGACCGACTACCGCTATGCGATCGATTTTGCGCCACTCGATTGCTGTCCCGACCTGTGCCACACAATCACCCCCGACGATGATCGGTGTAACATAAACTTTTCCAAGACCCTCCAGTCGACTTGCCAGGTTCACCCCGTCGCCAATTGCAGTATAGGCAAAGCGGTCCCGAGTGCCGAGGTTGCCGAGGAGGACTTCCGCGGTGTTGATCCCGATCCTCGCTTCGAAAGGAAAACAGCCACGCGACCGGCGCTCTTGATTCAGGGCTTCTAGCTCTTCGAGAATTTCCATTGCGGCAAGGCACGCTTCGGTCCCGTGATCCTCGAGCGTGTCGGGGGCATTGAAAAGGGCAAGTGTGCCATCGCCGGTGAAGCTGCTCGTGATTCCGTGGTGACGCTCCTGAGCATTCGCGACGACTTCAAGAAAGGTGCTCAACTCGGCAAAGGCCTGGTCGGGTGCAAGCGACTCGCTGTAGGCGGTGAAGCCAGCCAGATCGGTGAACACAGCAGTCACTTCTTTGAGACTCCCCCCGGGGCGGGCCTCTTCGTTTTGAGCAAGCAGCTGTCTGACGAGATCTCGCGGCACATACCTCGAAAAAGCGCGCAGGCTGATCTTCATTTTCCCAAGAGCGGTCGATATCAGGGCGATCTCTCGGATGTCCGACCGTATCTCAAGACCCGTGTCACGAAAACGGAGATTGCCGATCTGCTCGAGTTCGTCTCCGAGGAGGCTGAGCGGTCGGGTAACTTTGCGAGCCTGCCGAATCGCAAGCAGGATCGCGAGCAAGAGAATCACGAGGCCTGTGATAAAAGCTAGTAGTGCGTTTCGCTGGACTGTCCTGAGATAGGCATTCTCGGGCACGACGACCGCACCGAAGTAGCGAATTTCACCGGGAAGAACAATTTCCTGAAACAAACCGATATAATCGATCCCGCTGTCAGAAAACTCGAGCTCGAGAGTTTCTCCAGATCGCACCGCAGATAGATTGATATCGGAATCACGAAAGGCCCGATGGATTTCATTCAGCTCGGCTACTGACCGGATCGCATTTGGCACGACGAGCTCTCCATCTTCTAAGAGCAAGAAAACACCCCCTCCCTCCGCAACCGGGAACGAATCGAGAAAGGTGCCAATGCGACCGAGCTCGATGTCAGCTGCGAGCACGCCAATCGTGTCGCCCGATGGGCTCGTTACCGCGCGGGCTGCGGTGATGCCGAAAGTCTCTGACTCCAGAAACTGGTAGGGAGAGGTCCAGACGGTCTCACCATCCTCAGAGTAGCGAACTGCTTTTTGAAACCAGGGTCGCTGTCGCGCGTCGTAGCGCCCCGGGCTTTCCGGTGCTATCGAGACTTCGACAATCGTGTCGTCGGCCTGCACTTCGTAACCGCGCGGGACGAGATCGTTTTCGGTGGTGATCCGACTGACGACGTAGCGCCCCTTCGGATCGAGATTCACCCCTAACATATTTCCTGAATCTGCTTCTGCGTAGTAGAGCCACACGAGATTCTGTTGCGACTTCAAAAAATCACTCAGAAGTCGGGCACGAGGTTCCCAGTCTTCGATGAATGCCGGATCGTCGAAGACTGCCTGCTCGATAAAGTCGAGCGCCGGTTCGGCATGATCAAAGTAGTCCTGAAGTCGTTCCTGGACCTGGCGGTTCACCTCTGAGAGGAGCACCCCACGCAACTCGATAACCGATTTTTTCCCAGCAAAAAAACCGATTCCACCAACGATCAGCCCGGTCCCACTGAGGAGACTGATCAGAAGAATGAGGATGGAGCGGCTCAGCGTGATGGCAGCGATCTTCGCCTAGAACTTCTCCGGCAGCAAATGCTTCGCCGGCGAGTCAGGCAGCGCCGGGAACGAGGAAGCGCCTCGATTGACCATCAAAGATTCCCGAACCGAAACCGGTCGCCTTTGAGTTGATGGTTAAATGGGCGTTCCAGGGATTCTGGCAGTGCGAATCTGGATGGGATGGAGGCACCAAGTTGTAGCCACCTAATTCGATCTTTTTAGCGGTGAGAATTTTTTGTCAGTCTTCATGTCTTTCGAATGCAGCCGCCATCCGATCTTGCTCTGACTTCCGAATATTAAAATGGTCCGCTTCCTCTCTCCAATCTGCGACCGCTTTTCGCACATGTTTCACAACCGTAGTCGCGTCTAACGCCGACAATCGAAAATAAGTCGCAACCTTGAGCGCTAGGTCAAAGCTCAACGAGTTGTCAGTTTCCGACACATTTAGGCTGAGGCCCCGTCCATCGGGATCGGGATTGATGTCATAAGCCGGTGACAGCCGCCAACCTTTCTCCGTAAGCAAGAACCCGTGATTACGGAGATGGTCGTCAGTGTTTCGAATCGCGATCGAAAAGACGATTCTCTTCCACAGTTGCGGCAGATCTTCGTCTGGAAGCGCCCCATGACGGATGAGCCACTCAGCCAGCTCAAGATAGCTGACACCGCTTTCCGATCCATCGCCATCGTTATAGCCGAGTAGAGTCATTGCCGAGGCGAAGTGGACACGCTTGCGAATACCATTTTCCACTACTCGGTCGAATCGGCGGGTAAGAAAAGTAGAGTTGCTGTTGCCAAAGTTCTTCAACCGGGCGTCTGCCATACTCACACCTGCTTTCCGTGCGAGCCGATGAGCCACGATTTCCCAGGCCGCAACGTCCCTCCGGTCATTCCGCCCGGGGAATTTTGCGATCCAGAGGTAGCCGAATTCGTCAACAACCCCGGCTTTTGGCCTCGCCCCGCCAAGCGAGGAACCAGGAGCAATCAGGAGGCTGAGCCAGTTCGCGATTTTCGTCCCGGTGCCTCTATCTGCTTGCTGCAATTCCCAACTTGCGCGCTCAAGTTCGCGAAGTGAAGCCCACGGAGGTATCCCCATCGAGGGATCGTCGCTGAGCCATTCGTTCTTCCGTCCGATCTCGCGAAATCTCAATGCGCCGAGCCGTTGAGCGTCATGGACCCCAAGCAGGTAATCAAGCTCGCTAAGCCGTTTCTCACGTCGCGACTGTTCACGGGCGAAAACAGCTTCCCTACGCTGCATTAAGACCCGTCCCCAACGGTCGGGCGACGAATCGAGAAAAAGCCCAAAGTTAGGACGCCGGGCAGCGTCGAGATACTGCGGGCCTTCGAGAAATTGTAGTTCTGGATCCAACTGAGTGGCGAGTCCCCGTCCCAACCACGAGCGATCGTATTCGAAGGAGAATACTTCCTTACCTCGAGTCTCCTCGGCACGCAAAATGCCCATCAGCGACGCTTTGCCAAGGCTCCACCAGTTGGCCCAAACCTCGATCTCGCGGTTCATAAATCAGAAGATTTTCGCGGCGCTCGCGAACGTTTCTTGAGGAGGTTAGCGTCTTGGAGTTTTCTCCCAAGCGGATCGTTCTCTGCCAGGGCAAAAAAATCTTCCTCAAGTCCCAACACAATGAGGACCTGGAGCAGATTCCCCACCGCTGTGCTCGGATCGCCCTTTTCCACCTTTTGCAAGGTCGACCGGCTTATCCCGGCTCGGGTCGCCACCTGTTCGGCACTCAATTTCCGCCGGAGGCGGGCAAGCCGGATATTGTCGCCGACACCTTTAAGAAGACGAGTGTATTTGGGGAGGATTACAGTTGCGCTACGGCCCATGTTACTATGCGTATTACAGTCAAAAATAGGCAATTATGTCTGTAATAGCAATCATTTTTGGATGTGGTGAGTAGTTTGAGGTCTGACCGTAATAGCTCTGAATTTCATTGAAAACAGCACAAAAGAACAGTTTTTTCTTGCTTTTGGCTCAAGTCGTTGTTCTGATTAGGAGATGAGCGATGATCGGCCGATCCCCGAACCCGTATGCCGGGAAGAGGCGCTGCGGGTATGGAACTTGATGAAGCAGAACAAGCCGCTTTCGGAGAGGGACGAAGCTTTGCTCCGCCAGTCATGGGAGCACCAGATGTGGACTCACCACGGTCTGCGGCCGAAAAATGGGAATTCCAGTTACGTGAGCAATACCGGAACCTCGTCTGCTTCGCTCGAGAGCACGATTGTTTCCGAGAAGGACGACTAAGAGACCTTGTCCAAGAAGCTCACGCTGGGATGGAACATATCACGTTCCGACAGCCTGGCTCGGGGAGGATTTGGAAATCCACTTTTCCCGATCAAGCTGGTTTTGGTCCGGCAGGTTACTCAACTCCGATTGGCTACTTTCGCCGCTTGCGTCTCTCCAACCGCGTGTTCGGTGACGATGTCTGTTTCGAAGGGATCTGGCGTCGCGATGAAGGTCTCTCGATCCTCACCTCGCAGCGCTACATCCTGCCCCATCCCGAGCACGGAATGCCGAGTAACAAGGAGATTCAAGAATGGATGGAGAGTCTCGGATTCTCTTGGAACCGCGAACGTTCCGGCTACCTTCGCGAGGCCGATGGAGTTCTTTTACATTCGATCGCGATTTGAGAACCTTCTCAGTTAAATCTCGCGAGTGCCTTTTTCTTGACGACTTTCACTCAAATCCCGCAGCCTCCAACCAATTGATGAAAACGCCTAAAACTCACCCGTCTCGCCGCAGCGCTCTCAAAACTTCCGCTGCTTTTGGATTTTCAGTACTGCCTTCTTACCTTGCTCTGGGGAAGCCGGATGGGGAGGGCAACGTCCCGCCAAGTCAGCGGATCAATCTGGGATGTGTCGGGGCGGCGGGAAGGGCCAATGCGGTTATTCCCGGAATTTGCGGTGACGGGCATGCCAAGGTGGTCGCTCTGAGCGACGTCGACTCGAATAATCTCAACAGCCAGAAAAATGCGGAGAGATCGCCCGATGCGCGGCGATTCGCTGACTTTCGGGTGATGCTCGATGAGATGGGGGATGACATCGATGCGGTTAGCGTGGTGACTCCCGATCACACCCACTACGTCGCGACGATTGCGGCGATGCAGCTCGGGAAACACGTTTACGTCGAAAAGCCCCTAACACACTCCTACCGCGAGGCCGACAACCTGATGAGGGCGGAGACCGAGTATGGTGTGGTCACCCAGATGGGTAATCAGGGCCACACCTCGGGAGGCTCGGCTCAGTTCCAGCACCTCGTCGAAAAAGGGATCATCCGTGACATTGTCCGAATCGAGGCGTGGAAGGCTCCGGGGCTCTGGTTCATGGAGGAGTCGAAGCGGATCAGCGAATTTCCAGCAGCCGAGCCGGTGCCGGACACGCTCGACTGGGACCTCTGGTGCGGCCCGGCCGAGGCAATGCCGTTCAGCCGACAGTATCACCCCTTCAACTGGCGCGGCTTCCACCTCTACGGGCTTGGGATGCTGGGCGACTGGGGCGCGCATATCATCGATTTTGCCCATGACTGGTTGGAGATGGGGCTGCCGACCAAGATCGAAGCGCTGGAAATGCAGGATCACAATGAGGTGATCTTCCCCCTGGTCAGTCGCCTCGCGATGCATTTCCCCGCGCGTGGCGAGATGCCTGCGATCGACCTGACCTGGCACGATGGCAATGGCTTCGAACCCGAGCTTGCGGAGCAGTTCTGGGATGACGACGGCAGTGGCGGCAAAAAGACCCCAAGTCTCGGTAAGGCCGGGACCCTACTCTATCAGGACGATGGCTCCTACGTGGTGCATCGGAATTCCCACAGCAGCGCCTCCCGGATTTACCCGCGGGAGGAGATGATGAAATACAAAGACGATATCAAGGTCGCGGGTCCTCCACTGAATCATCAAGCGGCCTTCACTCAGGCCTGTCTCGGGAATGGCGAGACCTCGTCACCCTTCAGCGTGGCAGGTCCACTGACGAAGGTGTTGCTCCTCGGAGTGGTCTGCCAGTATCTGAACGAGAATCTGGAGTTTGATCCTGAGACGGAGCGCTTTGTCGGAAATGACGCGGCAAATGCGCTTCTCGATGGTCCAGCCCCAAGAGCCGGTTGGGCGGACTACTACGACACTGTCTGATGCGGCGTGTGCCGTTTTGGAGACTGTCTTGTCTGAGCGGTGGTAGCAGAAGTGCTCCCAGTAATCTTTCCCATCGTTTCCGACGGCGATCGAGACCGTGAAAGTGAGACGGGATCAAAACTCAGGTGCAAACTCGGCCTCAGCCTCTTCGTCCTCAGTTTCGCCCGTTTCTTTCGGAACCAATCCGACCAGGGTGAATGAGAGGTTTGTCCGGTAACCGAGGTGGGCGCTGAGCCAGTTGGCCCACATTTCTTCCCTGCGAAAGCGTTCGGCTTCTTCTCGCTGACTTTCGAGCCACTGCTGGCGTCGATCGTCGGCGGTGCCGACAAAATCAAGCAGTTGGTAGCCGCTACCGAAATCGACGAAGAGATAGGAAATTGGGTCTGCAGCCTCTTCTTCGGCTCCGTCGTTGCTAAGCCGGTTTCGGGTCATCATGTCGAATCTCTCGATCTGCTCTTCGACGCGAGCGCGCTCTTCATCGTCGAGTAGATCAAGATCTGCGCCGAGACTGAGCGGGGCGAACCCGGCGTCACGGGTGAGGCGGATGATCGACTCCTCCCCATTTTTGAGCTTCTCGACGCTGGTCTCGACCAGTCGATCGAATAAGTCGAGGTCGAACCGTTTCCCGAAAAGTTCCTCGAAGCGCTCTCCATTGACTTCACCAATCTGGAACTGCGCCGCTTCAATTGCGGTTGTGAGCTCAGAAGTTTCTTCCGATGAGGGATCCCTCGCGTCGATCGCCCAGAGTTGCTCGGCAAGAGGGAGCTTGTCGAGTGCCTCGACCAGGGCGGTGGGATCGTCCCTCAAAGCGAGAAGCTCGTCAGTGAGTGTTTTCGCTTGGCTTTCGGAAACACTGTCGGGGCTGGGGTAGGGTGGGAGTGTTGATTCGTCTGCGCCCTCTACCCGACCCCGCGCTCTCTCGAGCAAAAGGGCAGATCCGCGATCTCCGGCGAGGCTCCAGAAACGACTGAGGTCTGACTCTCCGTTGGTGTCGGTTTCGAGAAACATCGAATCGACGCTCCATGCAACGGTGGTAGCGAGGTCAGCGGGCTCACCGTTCTCTTCAGTTTTTCCAAGCAGATCGAGCCAGATATCCGGCGAATCGGTGAAACCAGGATCCTGCCCCTCAGGGCGGTCGAGGTAGCCCAGCAATTGAACAAAGGTTCGCGCGGTGGGAGGGTCTTCGGCTTCGAGAGAGGCTTGTCCTAACATGGTGACCTGCTCGGGATAGGGATGCTGGGCGAGTTTTTGGAGGAGTCCCTCATAGACCTCATAGACAACCATTTCTCCAGCCAGAATCGCAGCAATCATCTCGGCAGCAGTTTTGGTGCTGACGAGGCTGCGGACACCGGCGATCTGGCGATCGTAGCTCTCTTTCAGCGATTCGAATTGATCGGGCTCGCTCTGCTCTTTCTCTTCGAGCAGTGCGCCGATGTCCGCTTCGAGTTTTTCGAGGAAAGCGAGACCGGCCTCCTCTCGCGCGGCTACGTAGTTGCCAATCTGGTCGAAGTCATTCCAGGGCGATTCGATAGCTTCGCGAATCAGCTTGGCCTCGATCGCCTCAAAATCGGCCGCTTCTCCTGACAGAATCAACTGATCGATGGCGGCGCTGATCTGGGTTGAGGTGCCATTGGCGAAATAGAGGCGGGCGAGCTCGGTCTGACTGAAGGACTTGGCCTCACCCCACCAGGTCAGAGCCCTGACTTTGACTTCTTCGCGGCTGCTGGGCCGGTAGGTGTCGATCCCGGGAATCAGAGGTATCAACAACTGACTTGAGATATCGCTGAGAGTGGCGGGTCGGGGAAGGCTTGATGAGTTGCCGCGACCCGAGGCACTGGCGAGGAGAGCGTCGATCGAGCCCGAGCTGGCCGAATTGTTGGAAGGCTGGAGCCGGGGGAGGAGTGTTTCGTTATCGAGCAGAGAAATGAGCAGGGGAATCGCTTTCTTTCCTTCGCGTAAGATTTCGAGCAGCGTGCTCTTCGAGCCTGGTGGCAGGTATTCAGTGAGTCCGCCAAGATCATCTCCCAAGAGCCAGGGACCAGAGTAGCTGAGCATCTGGAGTAGCTGGGTATCGGCGGTATCGTCTTTGAGCTTGAGCAATCGCTGGAAGCGTTGGATATCGTCTTCGTCGAGGACGACGCCTTCGGCAGCTGCCAGGGGCATCGGGCCAGCACTGCGCTGCTGAGCAAGCGAGCTCAGCGCTCGAACCCCGGGGGTGGCCGACCAGCCGTTGCCAAAGCGATCGGCGAGTGCATCGAGCGCAGCCGCCAGTGCCCCCCAGTTTTCTGACTTCAAGTGAGTGTCGAGCTCCTGCTCGAATAGGCTCGTCGCGACCTGACTGATTGCATTGCCGATCGTGCTTTGCGGATCGGTGACGAGGTCGAGAGTCCGCCGCGAAAGCTCGTTGGCCCGATCAGATTCTCCGGCGTGGTGCAGGTGGCAGGCAAACAGAAGCAGCGAACCACCGAGGCTTTCATCACTGCCAAGTCGTCCGAGGAACTCGGGATCTTCGAGTTGCTTTTGCAAATACGCCCACTCCTCATCGATGCTGACGGGCTTCCATTTGACGTAGTCGAGTGATGCAGATCCGTTGCTCTCCGGATCAGTTGTAAACTCGGTGAGGCGCGAAAGGCTTACCAGGGCAGTGAATTTTCCTGCTTCCGACTCCTCGGGCAGACGCCAGGCGTTGCCGAGAAACTTGGCATCATAGAGCTGGGGGAAATGGGCCCAAGGGTCCTGCCCATAGCCGAGGTCTGCCTGGCCTGCTAAGCTTATCTTTCCGTATTCGGCACCGGATGTTTCGGGAAGACCGAGAGCGACGAGTTTTTCAAACGCTTGCGTGAAGTCCTGGGCTGAGACAGTCGCGGCGGCAAGCGTGGTGCTTAGCAAAAGTAGGGTGATACCCTTTTGGGAGACGAGCTTCATCCAGCCGAGAGGCTAAGGCTTCTGCCAGATTCATGGCAAGGCCAATCGCCGCGCGCGCGGAAGCAAAACGCTAAGTCGCGGCGGGGTAGATTCCTCAGCACCTCGCTGGCCTTATCGATGAGTTGATGGCCGCGTTTTCCAAGAGGGTTGGGTCAGGTCACGCCTTGAGGGGACCTCGAAAAACCTAGCTGACCGATCCAGCTTGCAGAAAATGTCTCTCGCTTCGTTCTGAAAACTCTTGAGAGCTATGGCTATCAAGAATTTTCACGCCTCACGAGAGACATTTTTTGCGGCGCTGGATTCGGAGATCAGTTTTTCGAAGTCCCCTTGATTGACCCGATCATGTCTTGCGGGACGACCCATTGCTCGAACTCCTCGGCAGTGAGAAAGCCGGTCGCGATCGCAGCAGATTTGAGAGTGGTGCCTTCCTCGTGGGCCTTTTTGGCAATCTTGGCAGCTTTCTCGTAGCCGATGTGGGGGTTGAGAGCCGTCACCAGCATCAGCGAATTGGTGAGGTGTTCCTGGATCCGGCCATGATTCGGCTCGATGCCGATGGCGCAGTTATCATTGAACGCGACGCAGGCGTCTCCGATCAGAGTCGCCGATTGCAGGAATGCAGCGATCATGACCGGCTTAAACACGTTGAGTTCGAAGTGGCCGTTCGAACCACCCACCGAAATCGTGACGTCGTTGCCCATGACTTGAGCGCAGACCATGGTGAGTGCTTCGCACTGGGTTGGATTGACCTTGCCTGGCATGATCGAACTGCCGGGCTCATTTGCCGGTATCACGATTTCACCAATTCCCGAACGGGGCCCTGACGCCAGCATTCGGATGTCGTTGGCAATTTTCATGAGGCTGACGGCAAGCTGTTTGAGCGCGCCGTGGCTCTCGACAATGGCATCGTGCGCAGCGAGCGATTCGAATTTGTTTTCCGCAGTGACAAAGGGGAGTCCGGTCAGCTCGGCAATCTGGGCGGCGACTTCCTCGGAGTAGCCTTCCGGGGTGTTCAATCCGGTGCCGACTGCAGTGCCCCCGAGGGCCAATTCGGTGAGATGGGGAAGGGTGTGGTTGACTGCTTTAAGCCCGTGATCGAGCTGGGAGACATAGCCGGAGAACTCCTGCCCAAGGGTCAGCGGAGTGGCGTCCATCCAGTGGGTGCGGCCGATCTTGACGACATCGGCCATCGCTTTGGCTTTGGCATCGAGGGTGTCGCGCAGCTGAGTGACTTTGGGGATCGTCTCTTCGATCAGCTTTTTGTAGGCCGCAATATGCATCGCGGTGGGAAAGGTGTCGTTAGACGACTGCGATTTGTTGACGTCGTCATTTGGGTGAATGAGCCGCTCGCCCTGACCGAGGGTGTTACCGAGACGAACGTGCGCGCGATTGGCGACCACCTCATTCGAATTCATGTTCGACTGGGTTCCTGAGCCAGTCTGCCAGATCACGAGAGGAAACTGGTCGTCGAGGTCCCCGGCAATGATCTCGTCGCAGGCTCCGGCGATGGCGTCCGCTTTTTCGGGGCTGAGGACACCGAGCTTCTGGTTTGTCAGCGCCGCTGCTTTTTTGAGATAGCCGAAGGCACGAATGATCTCCAGCGGCATCGAGCCAGCCGGGCCGATCGGGAAGTTCTGAATCGAGCGTTGCGTCTGAGCTCCCCAGTATTTGTCTGCGGGAACCTGGACTTCGCCCATGGTGTCGGATTCAATTCGGTAGTCGCTCATTTGAATGTCAAAACTTGAGACTCGGGGCAGAAGTTTTTCCTGCCAGTGAAATACGAGTTCGGTTGATAAAGTTGATTCCAGAGGTGACCCTCGCGCATGGCGTTGACTAGAAGTGAGCTCGAATCCGAATGTTCACGCTTGGAGAAAACTGGAAGCGAGCTGCGAGACGAGTTGAGAACGGTCAAAGCACGACTGCAGCAATTTGAGGCAGGTCATAAGGAGAAACGACAAGAACATTTCTTCGATTCGATAAGGGCAATACTCGCCAATCTCGGGAGGGTGACCCTCGCTGGGGCAGTCGTGTCGGGAGGTTTTTCTGTGATGATCCCAAATCTCCGATTCTGGATCCTGGATCTCCTGTATAAGCTGTTATCGCTGCCATTCACAGAAAAAAAGACGATGGAGCCGTTAAAGCAGGATGAAATGATGATTGGAGGAATAATCGTCATTTCGGGACTGCTCTTCTTTCTGACGCTAGCCTATATGGATCACAGCTACAAAGAGCGCAATAAGCTCATCACGTCAGGCCGAGCAGAATCACTGTCAGCAGACAAGTTCACCGCCTTTCTGTTCTCGATAACGCTATTTTTTGTCGCTGTAGGAGTTTTCATTATTGCATACTACATAATTTGGGGCGCTCGGTGATCCGCTCTAGTTGAACTCGAAAAAAAGAGTTGTTGCGATCAAGGTGTTGTCACCGG
>JBCCBR010000041.1:0-12400 GCA_039033935.1 Verrucomicrobiota bacterium | reverse complement strand
CGTGTTATCGATTTCGCCGGAGTCTTCGAGCGCTGCAATGACCTGCCCGACGCCTTCATCGAGCGAGCACACCGCTTGATTGACCTGTCGGACCCAGTCGGTCAGGGTCTTCTCTCCATCGGCACTGATGCCGCCTTTGCTCTGACCACGAGCGAGGACGGGCTCTCCGCTGTTGCCCGGGACCCATTGTTCGATGGTCCGCGAGTAGGTTGGCTTCCCCTCTCTCGGCGGGTAAATGTCCGTGGGGTCAGGCACGACTGCGTCCGGGTAATGATCACGATGCCTTTCTGCCGGGGTAAAGGGACCATGGACCCCGCCGTAGCAGAGCCAGAGAAAGAACGGCTTCGGCTCTTCTTCCTGCGCTCGTTTTTCAAAGTAGTCGAGCGTCCAGCGAGTGTAGTTGTCAGTCGAGTAGCCCGGTTCGAGCGTTGCCTCGCCGCCATCGCGCTCGATGAGTTGGTCGCAGTAGTAATTTCGGGAGTTTTGATGATGACGCGGGCGATTCCAGACGATCTGATGATCCCAGTCTCTGCCGTAGCCGGTGTCGACACCGGTGTGCCATTTGCCGATCTGAATTGTCTCGTAACCACTTTCCCGTAGTTCGGAAGGCCAGAAGCGGCAGACTTTGGGATCATAGACGCTTTTGGGATAGGGCCCTGCCATCCGCATCGTTTCGACCCCGTAGGTGTGGCGGCCTGTCAAAATCGTGGCGCGCGATGGCATGCACCAGGTGCCAATCGTGGCATGATGAAAACGGACCCCTTTCTCGGCAAGGGCGTCGATATTCGGGGTGTCGACCCAGGGGTAGGATTCCGGGTAAGCGGAGACCGTCCGGTAGGACTGGTCGTCGGTGTAGATCAAAAGGATGTTGGGCCGTTCCTCAGCAACTACCGGATCTGAAAAGATCGAAACGGCATGAAAGAGAAGGCCGAAGGCGGTACGCATAACCCCTTATTTGCGGCAAAACCACCAGCTCGGCGAGGCTAAAACAGAACAACCGGCGGAGGCACCACGATCGCTCCACCGGCTCCGCCATCGATCCCCTCGCTCTCGGAAATCGAGGAGACGGCGTTGTTGGTGAATTCGACAATGACTCGCCCGGATTCGACCTCAATGTATTGCGTGGTCGGAACGGTGACACCGAACTGATTGGTAACGAGCACCGTCTGCGGGACCCGCTCGTAAGCGATGTATTCCATCGTGTCAGTGCGCCCCGTCGCGTTGACTGTGGAACTCCGCTTGTCGGGAGGACCGATCGAAGCAGCCACTTCATCCACCGTCATCCCAAGGGCTACCTGGTGCTGGTCGATGAGCTGTTTGACGACTTCGAATCGCTGGTAGTAAGCCGTCAGATTCGCTTCAAAATTCTCGGGTAGCCCAGTCACCGCTGCTTTGCTGATCCAACCTGCGATCTGGCCTTGTTTGGCTTTCGCTCGCACCCGGTAGGCTTTGTCGCTGACGGCTAGGAGGACCGCGTTTTGATTGGCCAGAATATTTCCAAGCCAGCGCTGCCCAGTGAGGTTGCTGTAAGCGGGGACTTCTTTGGAAATGCGGACGACCACTTCGCTGACGACCATGCCTTCGAGGTAGATCGCCCCCTCCTCCTTATTGAGCTGACTCGATCGATCGTCTCGTTTGATGGTAACGACGCCGGGTCGCCTCAACTGGGCTTCGGCAGGGATGGCAAACGATGACAGGAGAATCCCGAAGAGAAGGAGTGAGCAGTTCCGATTCATGGTGGCTGGGGAATTGGCGTTCCAGAGAGACAAAGCACGATCTCAACAAGTTGGACGACTGAGAAACTGCCTCAGTCAGAAAAGAGTAGGGCGTTTTCGCGTTCCGAGCAAATCGCGAAAGATCGATCACCGATCCCTGGGCGACTGAAGAGGACCTCGAAAAACCTCACTGACCAATCCAACTTGCAAAACCGCCTCGCGCTACGTTCTGAAAATTCTTGCGAGCTATGGCTATCAAGAAATTTGACGCCTCGCGAGAGACGTTTTCTGCGGCGCTGGATTTGGAGATCAGTTTTTCGAGGTCCCCTCAAGGCGATTGATCAGAGGCGTGAGCTGGGGTGTTGTCGACCAATCGATCTCACTAAGCCGTTGTTCGGCTACGCCGATGTCTCCGGCGCGAAACTGGGTCTGGATCTCGAGCCATTCGATGAGCCGCTCTCGCGTTTCGGTCTGCCATTCGGGATCGAATAAATCGTAAGCCTCTCGGAGTTGGCGATGCAGCGCGAGCGCCCTTTCGCTGTCAATTTCCCAATTGGCGTCGATCAGGAGGAATGCGGCAATAAATGCTGTTCCCGGATCGAGGGAGGACTGATTGCCGAGCAGTGTGCTGAGGTCGTCTCGATGCAGGATGTGGGGGATCAGGGATTCCGCGAGCCCTTGATTAAAAAGTTCATCGAGGCTGGCCTCGCTCGGAGGGAAAGCCGCCTGGAACGCAAGCTGTCGGTCATCAGAGCCCCGCGGGAGATTGTTCCAATTGCGGTCGAGTGCGGAGACTTTGAAAAGGACCTCGGCTGAAGCGGAGGTCATCGTCGTTGGCTCGGTGTTTTTCTCCGTCGCAGGTCGGGGCGGCGATTCTTTCACATTCCGATTGGGAATCTGCTTTTCAGCGGTGTCCGCAACAAAGTCATTGCTGGAGGCTCGTCTGGTCAGATCAACAGCGGCTTCGATCAGGCGAAGGCTTTGATCCGAACTTTCCCCAATCCGTCGCACATGAGGCTGGAGGATGGCCCAGAATCTCGCAACCTGTTCGATCGATCGAGTGCGACTGGGTGATAAATCGTCGACGAGCTGGGGGATAACCTGCTCAATGCTGACGCGAATTAGCTCTTCTTTGACTGCATTCGATGACCTTGCTGGCTTGTAGGCCCGAATCTGTTCGATTTGGTCGAGCGCGTCATCCCACCTTCCCTCGTAGTAGGCGGCGCCAAATCGAGTCGCGATGAAATAGTGGTGCTGCCAGAAGAAGTTGTCTTCAAACGCGGTCCAGTCGTAGACCCGAGCGATCGATTCGTCGGGTTGATGCCGGGAAAATGCTTCCGCGTAGATCGGCAGTAGGTCGGTTCGCTCGCCGAGATTTCCCCAGAACTTGATCTGCTCTGGAGTCGACAGCTCCGTCACGACGCTGAGGTCGGAGAGTGTCTCGCGAAGAAAAGACTCCATTTCAAATGTCGCTTCCTGATCGAAGCGGGTGGTATCGAGAAGTCGCGGAATGCACTCGCCCTGAAACCTCAATTTTACAGCAGGACTTGGAATGCTCTCGATAAAGGCAGGAAGAGAGGAGGCCAGCGCAGGGGTGACCTCACCACCTCGCCACGAGGTGAAGGACTCCGGGCCGGTGGGGAGTTGGGCGAGTGCGGTATCGAGCAACTGCAGCTCGATTAGCGCGGTGATCACGTCCGGGTCGTTCCTCATGAAGGGGCGGAGGTGCTTCGCCATGAACAGTCTGGCCGACTCGGCTTCGCCGAGCAGATTTGCGAGTGTAGCCGATTCCTCCACGATGTTCTGATCGAGGACTGGCTTGGGAAAATACTCTGTCGGATCTGCAGCGGTTTCCATCCAGTGGAGCAGTCGCGGCCGCACCGCATCTTTTGCCGCTTGATTCACGAGGGCGCTGCGGCAGGCATTGTGAATCTCGTAGCGCCCATAATGGATTGGCGAGTCGCCGAAATCACTCACCGCTCGATCGTGCTGATCGAGAACGAGCGCGATGAAGCGAGGGGAGTTGCAGAGTGCCGGGCAGAATTCAAGAAAGCGTTCTCCAAGCGCGACGCGCGCGAGCAGGGGGACCGATTCATTCTCGAAGAGCGGAGTGAGGTTTGCGTCAATTGCCTCCCAATTCCATTCCCTTAGCGGGCGATGAGGGCGGGCCAGGCGCTCGGCAGAGCGATTCGCTTCGAGACCAGCGAGGATGGCTGACTCCGCGACCGGGCTCAAGTCCTCCGTTCTGACCCAGGCAAAGGCGGCCTGGAATTCGCGCGGTTCGAGAAGTGAAGCGCGCGGCCACGAGTCGGTGTAGATCCGGTTTGCGAGCCAGGCTGAGATAATCGAGTAGCCAAGCGGGCGAACCTCATCTGGAAAAGCAGCGATCAGCTCGTGCCGCGTTTTGATCTGGCTCAGACCAATTAGGCTGGTGGTCTCGTCCGGGAGGGTCTTGATGTCATAGGCGAGCGATCCAAGCGGGTATTCAAATCGCACGGGATAGCCTTCGTCGGGTACCGCGTTGAGAAACGCCAGACTCGGCCGAAGTGTGCGGAAAGACCCGTAGGAGAGGGAATTCTCGAGCAGTTTCTGCCAGGGCGGCTCAAGATGGGTCGTGGCATCGGTTGGCGCGGGATACGAAAGTGGCTTCCTCGTTTCGGATCGACAAAAGCTGCGAAAGATCGCAATCGCCTTGCGGGGTCGATTTTGATGCAACGCTATCTCAATCGCGTCGATTGCCTCACTCTGGCGATTGAGAGAGGTCTGGCCGCCAAGCCGATCAAAGATATTTTCGAGAACATCCCCGTGCCCCGTGCGCGGGAAGGTCAGCGCGAGCAAGATCGCTCCAGTCCTGAGGGCGGACTGGATGGCGGCGCGCTTCGAGATCATGACGGGAGGACCTGCTCAGTCGCGAATCTCTTTTTGCGTTTTCGCGTCGGCGATCACGACTTGTTCGCGATGGTAGGTGGCGTCCGAGCGAAAAGTGAGCCGAGCTCCATGGCGGCGCTCCAGCTCCACAAACAGCTCACCATCGTGGGTCCGGAGCCGCTCCATCACGTCTGGGTGGACGATCACGAGGAGCTCGTGGAGGTGTTCGCCCTGGCGCGCCAGAGTGGTGTTGATTTTTCGCTGAAGCTCGACACTCATCGACTCGGCACTCTTGATCACGCCGCGACCCTGGCAGAAATGGCAGGGCTCATTCACGGTGATGTTGAGGCTCTCGTGGAGACGCTGGCGCGTCATTTCGAGCAGGCCGAGTTGCGAAATCTGGAGCACCTGAGTCTTGGCCTTGTCGAGCTTGACTCTCTCCCGCATCGCCTTGTAAACCGCAAGTTGATCGCGTCGCGACTTCATGTCGATAAAGTCGACCACGATGAGACCACCGATATTGCGGAGGCGCAGCTGTCGCGCGACTTCTTCGGCGGCCTCGATATTGGTCTGGAGGATCATTTTGTCCTGCGTCTTGGCCCGGCCGGTATTGACGTCGATCGCGATGAGAGCCTCGGTCTCATCGATCACCAGATAGCCACCGCTGGGAAGCCAGACCTGCCGGAAAAAGGCATCGTCGATTTGTCGCTGGATGCCGAGTTTCTCAAAAATCGGGATCTGAGTCTGGAGAAAGGAAATTCGCTTGCGGGAACGCCGCGAGATGACGCCGATGAGGTCTTTCATCCGCTCTGCCTCGTCGGCATTGTCGACCAGAACCTCGTCGATTTCGTCGGTGAGGACGTCGCGCACGGTGCGCTCGATCAGCTCTGGCTCCTGGAAGACGCAGGCCGGTGCTTTTGCCTCAGCCGCGGTTTCTTCGATTTCGCGCCACTGCTCCACCAGGATTGCGATGTCGCGGACGAAATAGCGGACCTTCTGGCCAGCCGAAACGGTTCGAAGAATGACACCCATTTTATCGGGGATCGTCAGCTTCTCTGCCATGATCTTCCGAAGACGCGCCCGCTCCTTGGGGTCCTCAATCTTTCGAGAAATCCCAAGCTGATCGTTCCGCGGCATCAGCACCATGTAGCGACCCGGCAGCGAAATATTGGTGGTGATCCGAGGGCCCTTCGTCCCGATCGGGCCTTTGGTGACCTGGACCAGGACCTCGGAACCGACTGGGTAGAGCGATGGGATGTCCTTGGACTGGATTCGTTTTTTCTTGGATTTGCCGCGGCCTTTTCCTTTGCCGCCTTTACCACCCTTACCCGCTTGATTCGGATTGCCCTTGCCGCCCCCGCGACCTCGGAAAATCTCTTCGGTGTTCGAGTCGAGGGCCTCGGGGATGGCGTCCCAGAAATGGAGGAAAGCGTTCTTTTCGAGCCCGATGTCAACGAACATGGCGTTGAGGCCCGGCTCGATGTTGCGGACGATCCCTTTGTAAATCGAACCGACAATGTTGACTTCGTTGACACGCTCGACGGTATACTCTTCGAGCGAACCATTTTCGAGGAGAGCGACTCGAGTCTCGAGCTTCTCGCAGTTGACGACGATTTTGTTTCCTTCGGCTAGCTTCTTGGGGGTGAAAAACTTACGGATTTTAGCAAACATGATGTGAAAGGTGAGAGAGTTGATTCTGAGACCTTTCGAAAAGAGAATCGCGCGTCCGGGCTCGGCGCTTGCGATCGCGTCGGCACGAGATGGACTGGAGAAACGGGTTTCGAAAGGGAGAAAGACATGGAGAGGAGTGGTCAGCGTCGCTTGCGCTTCAGCCACGGGAAGAGGCGCTGACCGAGATTTCGTGCATTGCTGCGACCGACACTACCACGACTGTCGGTCGGCTTTTTGATGGTGGGGCGCGGAGCCGCAGAGGAGGTGATCGGTCGCACCGATCGTTGCTGCAGACTGCTCGGGACGAAAGCTGCAACGTCGACCGCAGATTCGCTGTCCGCGTCTGCCAGGGCGAAGGCGGCCAGGTCGCTGCCATCAAACGCGACGCTGATGACGCGGTCAGTGTTGCCAACCGCTTCGGGGATAGCGACGAGATCCATCTCGCGGCCTTGGGTCAGGGTGATGTAGTTTTCAATGATGTTTTTGGCGATCGGAGAGGCAGCACCGCCACCTGAATTTCCATTTTCGACGAAGACGCAGACGGCGATCTCCGGCTCGTCGTAGGGGGCAAAGGAAATGAACCAGGCGTTTGTCGGCTGAGTCGGATTCGCTGTCTGTGAAGTGCCGGTTTTGCCGGACATGACTGTGAACTCCGACTTGGCTCGCCCAGCCGTGCCGCCACCCTCGTTGACGACCCGCCACATCCCTCGCTTGACGAGCTCTATCTGCTCTGAGGTAAGACCTTCGCGGGTGAGGTCGTATTTGAGCTCGGGTGGCTCGTCCATCACGATCTTACCGCTGCGTTCGACGACTCGCTTGACGATTCGAGGTTGATAGACTTTTCCGCCATTCGCTACGGTCGCAGTGACCGAGGCCATCTGGAGAGGGCTCGCCTCAGTAGCGCCTTGCCCGATCGAGACGAGTGCGGTGAACGCGTCGGACCAGAGCAGACCCTGCATCCTCAACCACTCGGGGTTGGGAATATTCCCAGGAGCCTCGCCGGTGATGCGGATCCCGGTCTTTTTTCCAAGCCCGAGCAGGGTCGTCAGCGTGGTGATATTCTGGATCCCCGTGTGATTGGCGTAGCGGTAGAAAAAGCCATTGCAGCTCACCTTGATCGCCGTGCTGACGTCGATTGTCCCATGGCTGAAACCACTCCCGGCACACCAGCACTTCATGAACTTGGAGCCGTATTGGGCGCCCTGCCCGCAGGAAAAGTTGTTTCGCCAGGAGTTTGAAAGGCAACCGGCGAGGGCGATCGGGATCTTTGCGGTCGAGCCGGGAGCGTAGGGATTGATCGCTCGACTGAACATCGGACTGGTCGGATCCTCCGTGTAGCGCTCCCAATCGTCGATGCTGATCTCGGGGATAAAGACATTCGGGTTGAACGACGGGACTGATGCGATCGCGAGGATATCGCCATTCCGGGGGTCAATCGCAACGGCGGCGCCGCGGCCAATTTTTCGAAGACTCTGCTCGGTCACGAGCTGGAGCCGCCCGTCGATCGTCAACATCACGTCGGACCCGGGCTGGGGGTCGGTCCGCTCGACTACCCCGACGAACTTACCCTTCCCGTTTTTCTCGATGGTAAGTTGTCCCGGCTTTCCCTGGAGGTGGTGATCCATCGTCGCCTCGATCCCCATGACGCCATAGTCATCGCCGACATAATAATTGAACTCCCGTCGTTGCTCCTCCGAGACTTGATCAGGATCGGCCACGTTCATGTAGCCGAGCACATGAGAGGCGAGTGAATCATAGAGTTAGCGGCGGCGACCGGTCCGGGTCACGGTGACCCCGGGGATACCGACATTGTGCTCGGCGAAACGCGCAAACTCCCGAAACGAGAGATCTCGGCGAAAGGTGAAGGGAACGAACCCGCTGGTCGAGCGATAGTGGACCCGCATCGAGCTGGCGCTGTAGTCGGCGAGGAGGCCGAGCTCGCGGAGCGGGGGAAAGACGGTTTCCTCGACAATTTCGACGATGTCGACCTCGTTGCGCTCCTCGGTTTGGCCGGTCGGGGTGAATCGCTCCCAGACGACGGTGGGGAGCTCGTCTCCGTTGTCCTTTTTGTAGGTGTCGACGATCTCACGGAGATCAAAGCGCAATTCGTAATTTGGAGTCGAGTCGACCAGGGTGATCCCGTTGCGGTCCTTAATCTCACCGCGGATCCCGGGGATGCGCACGGTTTCGTAGCGGCTCCCCGGCACACGCGAGGCATACTCTTTCCCTTTCGTCACCTGGACATCGTAAAGACGATAGACGAGCAGAAAGAAGCCGCCCATCACAATCAGGGAGAGGAGGTAGAGGCGGATTCTAAAATGCGTCACCATCGTAGGTGTGTCGTCTGTGAGGGTTTTCTACGCGCAGCCGGTAATCAAAACGACGGGCGATCAAAGCAAACCATAGCAGGAGAAACGGGGAAATCAGAGCAGAATAAAGCGATGTCATCAGGATTTTCCACCAAAACTCTGGGACGAGGCGGAAGTCACCACGGTTGAAATTGATCACCACATACTCGAGCAGAAGCCCCAGTCCGACCGAAAATCCGACCAGAAAGACGGGTAATTCCCAGCGGCCTTTGCGGAACAGTGGCCGCACCCCCTGAACGATCGATCCGAGAAGGGCGAAAGTGAAAATTGTGAATCCAAACGGGATTTCAGCGCTGGTCAGAGCCGTCGCATCAGCTTCGCTTTGGAGCGGTAGGTGGTAGCGGGCATCCCAGAGGAAGCCAGTCATCAGGGCGAAGCCAAGCATGACTGGAAACGGCACAGTCAGCGCCGCACAGTAAAACACAGTGTGCACCAGCATCAGCCTGGAGAAGAATGCCCAGGCAAAGACTGGCACAAATTCCTGAAGCGGAAACGAGACCAGGACAATCAACAAAATCGCGATGCAATAGATCATGGCGCAGCTTCGGGTTCAGCTGCATCTGGCGCCGAGCTGGCTGATCCGGGTGGAATTTCACTGGCCTGATCATCAGAGGCAGGTGGAGGGACCGCCTCCTCCTGGCGCATCACCACAAACACGTCGAGCAGCTCGCGGAAATTTACGAGCGGCTTGACGGTGGCTTCTGCGTCGATCACGCCAACCCGGGCGCTGGTGACTTCGCCGAGGATGAGGTCGGGCGGGAAAACGCCGCCGGTCCCGGATGTGACAACACGCTGGCCGACCCGAGTCTCAGCTTCCTTGGAGAGGTAGCGCAGCTTCAGAGGCGGAAGCGATCGCAGAGATCCGCGTTGTCCGCTGAGGATGCCCTGTTCCTGAGAGTTTTCGAGCCGAGCTGAGACCTGACACATCTCATCGGTCAGCAGTAGCACGACAGCCTCATGCGAGCCTAGGACCTCGGAGACTTTCCCGATCAAACCAGCTCCATCTTCATCGACTGGCACAATAACCGGGCTGTCGACAGAGACGCCGTCGGCGCTGCCTTTATCGATCACGAGAGTATTGTACCAGTTGACCGGCTTCCGGCTCATGACCCGGGCCGGTCGCAACCGGAGCGGGCTGCGCTGCCGATACTGGAGCGCCTCACGCAGTTGATTGTTCTCGAATAAAATCTCGTCGAGCTGCAGCACTTCGAGCTGAAGCCGACCTCGATCACGCTCCAGCTCTTCGATTTTGGAGCGCATCTCCGATGGCGTCATCGGCGTTTCGTTAACCGACTCGAATCCACGATCAGCGCGGTCAGAGGCTTTGATGAAGGGTCGGAAAAAGGTCATCGTGCCCGACTGGATCCTCGCAATCTGATCTGGACTGAACAAGGTAATCCAGATCAGCAGCGCCGCGAAAACGATCAGCAGGATGATGTTGAGTCGACTCATGCGGAGAGATTTCGAGTCTGGTTCCGGACCTTAGGGTGAGGCATCACAACTCAGCCAACCCGACCGGGGCGGGAGACCTTTTTGAGGAAATCGAGTTCATCGAGCAGTTTTCCACAGCCCTCGGCCACAACACTGAGCGGATCGTCAGCGACATGGACTGGGAGACCGGTCTCGTCGGATATGAGCTTATCCAGGCCTTTGATCTGAGCACCTCCTCCGGCGAGGACAATCCCCCGGTCGACGAGGTCACCGGAAAGCTCAGGCGGGCAGCGCTCCAGCGTGATCCGGATCGATTCAATAATGATGTTGATCGGGTCCATCATCGCCTCGCGGATTTCGGCGGACGTCACGGTGATGGTGCGGGGTAATCCTGCGACCAGATCTCGGCCTTTCACCTCGACCGAGGTTTCTTTCGGCTGGGCGTAGGCCGACCCCATCCGGATTTTAATTTCTTCAGCGGTGCGCTCGCCGATCATCAGATTATAGGCTCTCCGCATGTAGTTGATGATCGCCTCATCGAGTTCGTCCCCGGCGACGCGCACGCTCCGGCTGTAGACTAGGCCATAAAGCGAAATGATCGCCACCTCAGTCGTCCCGCCGCCGATATCGACGATCATATTCCCGGCCGCTTCCTGCACCGGGAGGCCTGCTCCGATCGCCGCCGCCATCGGCTCTTCGATGAGATGCACCTCGCGTGCTCCGGCAGCTGTGGCCGACTCGGTCACCGCGCGCTTTTCCACTTCAGTGATACCAGAGGGCACTGCAATGATGATGCGGGGACGGATCCAGCGGCGTCGATTGTGAACTTTCCTGATAAAGTGCCGCAGCATCGCCTCAGTCACGACGTAGTCGGCGATGACCCCATCTCTGAGAGGGCGCACTGCCACGATATTGCCAGGGGTCCTCCCCAGCATACGCTTGGCGTCATCGCCAACCGCAAGGACCAGATCAGTGCCCGACTTGACCGCGACAACCGAGGGCTCGCGCAGAACGATGCCCTGATCACGAACATAAACGAGCGTGTTGGCTGTTCCGAGATCGATTCCGATATCGCTTGAGAAAGAACCAAAGAGTCGGCCGAGCATTCGGGATTATAGAAAAATGTGAGAATTCTGACGATCAGGAAGTGGCGCAGGCGCTCAGATCCAAGCGGGAATGCGTACTGTAGCACCTGCCAAGCGAGTTTGCCATCCCCCGATTTTCTCGAGCGGGAGGAATTTCCAAACCCGGGAAGAGTCGAATTCGTGATCGCCAAAAGGCCGAGGATGGGTTCGTTCGCCCGACGCTGGGACAGCATCAAGGCCCAATCACGAAAAAAGCGAAGCAGTCGACGCCTGAGCTCGACCACTTCGCTTTCTGTTTAGATTTTTTGTCTGGCAGATGAGGTCAGTTTCCTGACCCTCGACACGCTAGAGCGAGCTCTTGATGCCGGACGCGACTTTGAAGCCGACTGACTTCGACGCTTTGATCTGCATCTCTTCGCCTGTCTGAGGATTCCGGCCCGTTCTCGCGGCCCGCTCCCTCACGGTGAATGTGCCAAAGCCCAGGAGCTGGACGTTGCCGTCGCTCTTGATGCCTTCTGCGATTGAATCGAGCACCGCTTTAACGGCGTCTTCTGCGGCTTTCTTTGAGGTGTCTCCACCCAACTTGGCCTGCACTGCTTCAGTGAGTTCTCCCTTGTTCATTTCGGATTGGTAGTTTTGTTGGAACGGTTCGTAAAGCCCTTTTTTCCTGATTTTATGCGGCCCCGGGGCACGCGCTCAGGCTGGGTGGATGCAACCGTGACTCCTGCTTGTTAGTGAGAAAAAAATGCTTTAGCAAGCCGAAATATCGGTAAACTTGAACAAAAAAGCTGATTTTGGGCGATTTCTGAGCCTTTTTCCGCTGTTTTTGCACGATGAAAGACCTGGTCTGCACTCACCTGAGTATCTCGCCGACGATTGATTCGACTGCCTATGTCGCCCCGCAAACAACGATTTTGGGCGATGTCAGGATCGGTCCGAAGGCCAGCATCTGGTATCAATCCGTGCTCAGAGCAGACATCGAGAGCATCGCGATTGGGGAGGGGAGCAACGTTCAGGATGGTTCCATCATCCACTTGGCGAGCGATCTTGGGACGAGTGTGGGGAGCTACGTGACGGTTGGTCATCGCGCGATGCTCCATGCCTGCCGGATCGGGGATGAGTGTCTAATCGGGATGGGTGCCATCGTGATGGACGGAGCTGAGATCGGTCCTCGCTGTCTCGTTGCGGCCGGGGCGCTGGTGCCGAAGGGAGTAAAGGTCCCGGAGGGATCGCTCCTGATCGGCTCTCCCGCGCAGATTCG
>JBCCBR010000040.1:0-12424 GCA_039033935.1 Verrucomicrobiota bacterium | reverse complement strand
CACACGCCGGCGTCGTTACACTACGTTCGCAACCACGGCGCTGTGCCCATCAAGTACACGGCCGAGACGGCGAAGGACGTGCGCGACGCCTGGCGCGTCGCCGTGCACGGTACGGGAGTGCAGGCGAAGCCGACACTCCGGGAACCCTCGCTCTCGATACACTCTACTCGGCTGATGCTGGCTCGGCCAAAGGCGTTTACTATCGTGTCTTCGAGGCTGAGAAAGGTCTCGATGGCACTCGCAAGACTCTCTACAGCGGCGGCCGGGCCGACCACGAGTTACCGCCCGGCGAATACTTCGTGACCGCCTCGATCGACAAAGTCAGCGGCGAAGGTACCTTCACCGTCGAGCCTGGGAAAAAGACTGACGGCGTCATTGATCTCAACGCCGGGCGAGTCACGGTGAAAGTGTTCTCAACCGAGGGTGGCGACGAAGTTAGCGGCAATTATTTCTATTTCTCCGAGGCCGCACTTAACCTCGAGGGAGAGCGCCAGTCAGTCTACAGCGGTGGCGCGAAAGACTTCTTCCTCGCAGCAGGAGACTACCACGTCAGAGTCCGCAACGATCTTGCCTCCGCGGAACAGGAATTCTCAATTACGCCGGGGAAACTGACTGAAGTCAATCTCTACTACAATGCCGGGATTGCGAATGTCGTGGTCCGAGCAACCGAGGGCGGTGAGCCGCTCGGCACCTACAATTACCTGCTCGAGTCAACAGTCGGGCTCGATGGCAAGCGCAAGAGCCTCAAATCGGGTGGACACACCAAGTATTTTGTTCCCGCTGGGACCTACGTGCTCAGCTCAAGGTGGGGGATCGCTACTGGCGAAGTCGAATTTGAGGTGAATGCGAATCAGGCAACCCAGGTTGAGCTGATTCTCGACGCGGGACGGATCGAGTTCACCGTCGTAGATGAGGACGGCAACGAAGTGCGAGGTTACCGTTGGCTTTCCGAGTCAGCCACGGGTCTCGACGGGACTCGCAAAGGTCTCCAGAGCGGTGGTCACAGCGACTACTCGGTCCCGGTCGGCACCTACCACATCCGCGTCAAAGATGGCGACAAGGTCGGTGAGCTGGATGGGATCGTGGTCGAAGCTGGCAAGACCACCAAGGTCCAGGTCGAGATCAAATAGGGTTAGCTGAAGCATTCAACCCTGTTAGGTCCAAGACTTAACAGGGTTAGATGGCTGACCCAACCCTGTTGAGTTTGGGTTTATTAAATCGGCCACGTTTTGGCAAACGCGGTAACCCGGCGAAGGTCAGCCCGGAGGAAAAATCAAAATTTCAATTTTGGACTATCCGATAGCGTGTTGAAGCAGCGCGAGCTGTCAAAGGTAGTCAATTGGTTTAAGGTGTAGAACGAGGGAATCAGGCTTCTATAGGCACGACGACGCAATGGCATCCCGTGTAGCCGCGCTTGCGAAAGCGGGGCAGGGCGAAGGCGATCGGATCGTCCCACCGGCCCCCTTTTTGCAAAGTCGGCTACAGACAACCCACAACGGAAGCTGAACTCGGCCGCGTTTTTGCAAACGCAGCTACGCACCAAGCACCGACAAAGGACACTGAACCTGGCCACGTTTTGACAAACGCGGCTACCTTGAACTCGGGGCGAAACTTTCTCGGACGGCTCTGGTTCCTACTCCGATGAGAAAACTATCCCTGCTTCTGTTTTCCACGATAGGCTTGGCGTCGGCAACGGCTCAGGAGCGCGCCCTGGCGACAGCGGACGACTTGCGCCCTCGCTTTGAGCGGCTCGACCGCAACGGCGACGGGGCGATCTCGCAGGATGAAGCGGATGTCCTCCCCCGAGGTGGCGCCTGGCTCCGTCAGGCGGACCGAGACAAAGATGGACTCACCACCTGGGAAGAACTCGCTGCTTTTCTGGATCAAAACGCGTCCCCGGAACCAGACCCGGCCGCTCCTCCAATCGAGGTTGTCGGTGAATTCCCCGAAGAGAGCCCCATCAATCTGAGTTCAGCCCGAAAGGCCGCGATCTACTCCGAAAAGACAACCGGCTACTCGTTCCTGATTCAGGCGGCAGGAGACGTGATCTACGAGCGCTACACGATGGGCTGGGATCCCGAAACGCCGCATCTCCTCGCATCAGGGACCAAGAGCTTCTCCGCAGCGATTCTTGCCGCAGCGGTGCAGGACGAGTTGATCACGCTGGATGAACCGGTCTCAAAGAGCATCACCGAATGGCAGGAAGATCCCAAAAAAGCGGGCATCACGATCCGTCAGTTGCTGTCCCTCACCAGCGGACTTGATTCTGGAAAAGTCGGGGCGATCCCTTCTTACGCCGCCGCAGTTGAAACAACAGTAGTAGCGAAACCGGGGACCCGATTTTCTTACGGCCCGGTCCCGTTTCAAATCTGGGGCGAAGTGATGAGGCGCAAACTCAGCACCCGCGACGACCTACCCTACCCCGATGCCCTCGCCTACCTCGAAGCGCGGATCTTCGAGCCGATCGGTCTACGCTACGACAGCTGGAAAACCGGGACTGATGACTTCCCCCGCTTCCCCTCGGGAGCGAGCCTGACCGCACGGGAGTGGGTCAAATACGGGCAGTGGCTCCTCGACAACGGCGAGGTCGAGGGTAAGCCGGTTGCTGACGCAAACACTCTCAAAGAAGCGTTCAAAGGATCGAAAGCACAGGCTGCCTACGGCCTCACTTTCTGGCTGCTTGATCAGAGCGATCTTCCGCAACTGGCCGGTGGCTACATGGCAGCCGGATTAGGCAAGCAACGACTTTACATCCTCCCCGCAGTCGACATGACGATTGTTCGTCAGGGCGATGGTCGCGAATTCGAAGATGGTCCTTTTTTCGAGGCGCTCTTCGCCAGCCCGAGCGAGCAAATCTCGACTCCGTAGCTCGTACTATCAGTCCGCCGCCTCAGTCGGCAGCCACGAGGCAACCGCTTCGACAAAGGCGCTGGTCAGTTCGGCGTCCGGCTCCCCCTCGTATCGCCCCTGGTCGATGAGACGTTTTTTGATCGCGACGATTGCTCCGGCGGGCCAGCCCTCGTCTGGATCGGTCAGCTCCAGCCCTGTCTCTCCGACTCCGGCGACCAGTGCCTTTTCGACGGCAACGGCAGCGGTCTCGAAGTCGAGTTGGCTTTCTTCGATTTCAGGCAAACCGACTCCGGCGCAGTTTTTTGCGACCTCGTGCCACGCATAGGCAAAGCCCGATTCGGCCGCTGTCTTGAAACGCTCCCGAACCGAAGCGAGATCGACCGTCTCGCTCTCCATTTCGATGAGGCCCAACTTGTAATTCGCCCGGGCGTGCCCCGACTCAGCCGCGACCTCAATGAAGCGCCTCGCCAGCCCGGCATCTTCGTCAACTCCATCGCCATTTTCGTAAGAAAGGCCGAGGGCATAAGTGGCTTCGACCGAGCCTTGCTCGTAGGCGAGTTGAAGGAAGGCAATGCCGCTTTCGGCATCTTTCTCCACTCCCGCTCCCTGCTGCAGATAGATCCCGCGCCAGTAGATCGCCTCGATCAGACCGGCCTCGGAGGCAGCCGCGAGTAAAGAATAGGCCTTCTCGAGATCGCGCTCGACGCCTCTGCCGAACTCGTAGAGCTTGGCCAGCCAAAGCGCCGCTTTCACTTCGCCGCCCTCGATTGCTCGTTCGTAGAGCGCGACGGCTTTCTCCGCATCTTCCTCAACGGCATTTCCCTCTTCGAAGACCTTCCCGAGATACATCGTCGAGTAGCTGTCGCCTCCCTCGGCTCCGATCAGGAACAGCTCGGCAGCTTTGCTCTGATCGACCTCACCACCCCGGCCCTGCCGATACATCACCCCCAGCATCCCGGCCGCCTCGGCGTAACCGAGATCAACCGCCTGCTGATAGGAGGCACGCGCCGCCTCAAAATCCTGGAGTGTCTCAGAGCTTTCCTGAATCAGCCCGATGCGGTAGTAGCCGTAACCATCACCCTGCTCGGCAGCCTGTCGAAAGTAGCCAATCGCTTTTTGCTCATCGAGCGGGACTTGCTCTCCGCTCGCATAGAGTGAGCCCAGCTCGTTCAAAGAGGCTTTATCTCCCGCTTCAATCGCTTTTTCAAACCATTCAATCGCCCGTTCGATATCCTCATAGCCATGCAGGGGTGACAAGTGCAGGGCGCCGAGCTGCTGCATCGCGAGCGCCTCTCCGTCTGCCGCCGCGACCTCGGCAAAGCCGTAGGCTTTATCGAAATCCTGCTCCGCGAGGGCTGCTTCGTATTCGACTTGCCAGAGAGGTTTTTCCTCAGGTGGATCAGCATCTTGTCCCGAAGACACCAGAGCAACGAGTGCTAACAGGACTGCCAAATTCAGCGATGTGCTCCGGCTCTTCACCTCGCTAATCCTAGCTGAAACTCGCTTAATCTCCACTGGATTCAATCTCGACTCGCCCCGCACCGTCCATCGACCGGAGCGCCGCGTCGAGCACCTCGGCATCGCGGACGCCATCCCGGAAGTCGGGCTGGATCTTGCCATCGCCATCGATCGCCTTGAGAAAATCTGCCACTGCATGCACGAACCCATGCTCGTAGCCGATGATGTGCCCGGGAGGCCACCAGGCATTGGCATACTCGTGGGCCGGCTCGGTCACGCCAATTTCTCGAAATCCGACGAGGTGCGCCGGATCGCTCTGATCGAAAAACTGGAGCGCGTTCATTTTCTCCATGTCCCAACAGATCGCGCCCTTGCTGCCATACAATTCAAAGGTGTGGCGATTGCGGCGACCGGTCGCGTAGCGCGTCGTCTCGATTGAGCCGAGTGCCCCATTGGCAAACTCGCTCAGCATGAGAGCGGCACACTCGACCTCAACGTCGCCCTCTTCACCTGGATCACTCGCGAGCGGTCGCCGGTCGATAAACTGCTTGCCCTGGCAGGTGATGTTGGCGAACTCACCAACGAGGTATCGCGCCAGATCGATCGCATGGGAGCCCAGATCCCAAAGCGGTCCAGCCCCGGCGGTCTCCCGTCGCAATTTCCAGTCGAGCGGGTGATCTGGATTCACCAGCCAACTTTGCTGGTAGGCTCCGCGCCAGTGATACAATTCTCCGAGCCGACCCTCCTCGATCATTTTCTTCGCCAGCACGACTGCGGGACAGCGCCGGTAGTTGTGGTTCAGATAATGGACAACCCCGGCTCTTTCAGCTGCGGCCAGCATCGCTCGAGCCTCGCCTAATGTGGTTGCGAAAGGCTTTTCACAGAAGATATGCTTACCGGCTTCAGCCGCCGCGATAGCTGGCTCAGCATGCATGAAGGTCGGCAGCGAAATGTCGATGATATCAATATCATCACGCTCCACTACCGCCCGCCAGTCGGTCTCGATCTCGGCCCAGCCCCAACGATCTGCGAACGTTTTTAAGTCTGCCTCATCGCGACCACAGGCGACCTGCAGAACGGGCTTGATTGGCACATCAAAGAATTTGGTCACCTGGGACCAGGCATTGGAATGAGCCCGGCCCATGAATCGATGACCGAGAATGGCGACGCGGAGTTCTTGCATGTCGGTGGGATAGCGCCTTTCACCAGCGGAGGAAAGGAAGAATCACCCCCAAAAAGAGTTGGCGACGACGGTGAATTGCGTTAGCTGTTCAATCGTTCATGAATTCAGCGAGTCTCGAGCGCGCCATCACCCACGATCCCCGCGAAGCTCTGGAGCGATATTTTGGTTTCAGCGACTTCCTCGCCGGGCAGACTGAGGTCGTTTCGGCTCTCCTCTCCGGTCGCGATTCGCTCGTGGTGATGCCGACAGGCGGGGGCAAATCCCTTTGCTATCAGTTGCCCGCGCTGGTCATGAATGGCGTCACTTTGGTGATCAGTCCTCTCATCGCTCTGATGAAGGATCAGGTCGATGGGCTTGTCAGCAAAGGCATCCCGGCGACGATGGTCAACAGCACCCTCTCCGCGAGCGAGCAGAGTGCCCGCCTCCGCGAGGTGGCCGCGGGGAAACACAAACTCGTCTATGTCGCCCCGGAGCGCTTTCGCAGCACCAGCTTCATCCGGGCGCTCGACGACGTCTCGATCGCCCTCTTCGCGGTCGATGAGGCCCACTGTCTCAGCCAGTGGGGGCACGACTTTCGCCCGGACTACCTTCGCCTCTCCGAGGCTGTCGCGACGCTCGGGCATCCCCAGACCGCCGCCTTCACTGCGACGGCAACTCCGGAGGTTCGCGACGACATTCTTGATGTCCTGAAACTCCGCGATCCTTTTGTTTCGATCAGTGGATTCGAGCGGCCGAATCTGAGCCTCGCGGTGCGGCACTGCGATGGGCCTCGCGAAAAATATGAGCGGATCGAGGAACTGATCCAAGAGCATCACACCGGGATCGTCTACTGCGCGACTCGCAAGCGCGTCGAAGAAGTGAGCGCTTCTCTCGCCTCTTCTAAAGTAAAGCTGGTCGCCTATCACGGTGGGATGGAAGAGCGAGATCGCAGCTGGGCGCAGGAAGTATTTCTCCGCCGCGAATACGATGTCGTGGTGGCGACCAATGCCTTCGGTATGGGGATTGATCGTCCCGATGTGCGCTTCGTCGCTCACTTCGATGTGCCCGGCAGCGTCGAGGCCTACTATCAGGAGGCGGGACGCGCCGGACGCGATGGCGAGCCTTCGGTCTGCGAGCTGATGTTCAACTACGCCGACACCCGCACCCAGGAATTTTTTATCGAAGGTAACAACCCAACCGCTGATGTGATCCGGGATGTCTACCGCATCATCTTTGAGCTATGCGGTCCCGACAACGAGCCCGCTTCAATGTCGATCAAGGATCTCACCGCGATGCTCGATCTTAAGAATTCGATGCAGGTCAGCTCGGCGCTCTCTTTCCTACTCAAAGGCGGCCATATCGAGCGCTTCGACGTCAAAGGCCAACGCACTCGTGGAACCCGACTGGTCGACCCGACTCGCCGGGATCATGATCTCGAGATCAACGAAGAGGCTCTCGCCGAAAAGGATCGCCGCGACCACGCCAAGCTCGATGCGATGGTCAAGTTCTGCTACGACCATCAAACCTGCCGTCAGCTCTGGATCTTGAACTACTTTGGGGAAGCTGACGGGAGTGCCTGCGGGAACTGCGATCACTGCGGCAACACCGCCCCAACAGACCAGCGCGAACCAACCGATGAGGAATTCCTGATTGTCCAGAAAGCCCTCAGTGGAGTCGCTCGGACTTGTGGGAGACTCCGAAATGGAGACTGGGAGCCGCGCTTCGGAAGGACCAAGATCGTGCAGATGTTAGTCGGCAGTCGATCCAGCGACCTCGCCCAGAATCGCTTGAACGAGCTGAGCACCTTTGGGCTGCTCTCCGACTGTAGGACCAGCTACTTGACTCGTCTGTTTCAGGAGATCGAAAAGGCCGGGTTGATCGTGACCCGAAAAACGCCTTACCCACTGCTCGCTCTGACCAGACGCGGCACCGAAGTGATGAAAGGTGACCGTCATTTTAATCTCACCTGGCCAGATCGAGGCCGAAACTCAACCCGCGATAAATCAGCCCCGGCCTTCAATCAGCTAGAGGACCTCGTGTTTGATGAGGATCTTTTCGAAGAACTCCGCGAAGTGCGCAATCAGCTTGCTGCTGAAGCCGGCGGCAAACCCGCCTACACGATCTTCAGCAACCAGGTGCTGGAGTTTTTTACTCGGCTGCGGCCTCAAAGCCGAGAGCAAGCCATCCAGATCCGGGGAGTGGGTGAAGTCAAAGCCGACCGATATCTGGAGCCTTTTCTCGAAGTTCTTGGAAAATGGAAGCGAGCTGAGTGACGCGCTGAGACCTTTGAAGCATACCGCACTAGTGTGCTGAGCGATGACTGCGAACTCGCAAATCACCACGAGCGAAGCGAGCTCATTTTAAAATCCTTTGAACTTCGTTCTTTAACGAACTTAGCGTGAGGCACACTAAGTTGACGCCACGCAGCTGGCCATCAACTTGCGGAACTGCTTCCGGTCGTAGCCTGCCAGCTCGGCGGCCTCGCGGATCGATCGCACCTCCTGGGGCGTGAGGACGTCGTCGGCCAGCGCCAGCCTCACCAAATTTTTGAGATGAGCCTCGCGGGAATCCTCCTCAGGGGCATTAGCCTGCGCTGCTTCGGTTAGGGCGTCACGCTCGGCCTCTCCCCAGCCGCGCTGTTTCGCAAATCGATGCAAGACTTTCGACTCCGATTCTCCAATCTCTCCCGAGCGGGAGCTCAACAGGCTGGTCATTTCCTGGTATTCCATCCGCTTCAATGCATCCGCCTCGAGGGTTTCCCCTCTTTCCGATTCCAACTCTTTTCGGATCTGACTGCCAGAGGCTCGTCGACGTTTTGCGGCCACCAAAAGATACCCGATAACTGCGATCAGGAGGGTAACGAGGACCGTTAGCAAAAGCGGGTTGCCCGCGATGTAGCCCAACACGATCGTCGTAAAAGCGAGAGGAACTCCGAGGGCGACCGATAGCAGAAACACACCCTTCTCAGCGACACCACCGATCAACGGTATGGCGTAGAGAAAGCGCAGTACGGTCGAGAGGAAAAAGAGAAAGCCGAACACGACAAGGACCGTGCCGATTGCTCGAACGATCCATTTCAATCTCTCGATATGCCGTTTCATGGTCGCAAGCGCGGCCTGTCTCTCTCCCCCGACGAGGTGATGAAGGATACCTGTATTGCGGATGAGTGAATTAATGAATCCAGACTTCTGCTCAGCGGTATCAGCGACCCCGGTATCTCCCTCGAGCCGACCGAACCAAGTTGCCACCGGCGGCACCGGAATGGCACGAAAGCTGAGCCGCTCGTCTCCCAGATTGTCACTACGGTCTTTCGACAAAATCAGGTAATTGCCAGACTCAACCAGTCGCGCTCCCTCTTTGGTGCGCGGGAGTGGCCCGGGATCCACCTGCACCCGCGAATCGACGAACTCGATCGCTTGCGATTCAACCATCAAGTCGTCCACCTCGTAGCTCGATGGGAGGATCCGACCTGAAGACAGCTCCTGCCGGATTCCGTTGTTTCGGGAATTGCTTTGGACTGAGTTCATCCACGTTTTTCTCCAGGTCACATCTCCATCCTCATCTTCGTCTCGGTCCCAGCAGTAGATTTCGGCATCGCGATTCACCACCAGGTAACCTGTGAACGTCTCAATGTACTTCCCCGCGAATGAGAGTGACTGATCCATCTCTCCTGTGTAGGAAATGCTCTCACCGGTATCGCGGAAATCATCGAGAGCAGTCACTGGAGTGGTGCGCGTCGCGGCCTTGTGATAGTCAAATCGCGTCTCGTTTTTCCAGAGCCCGATTACCGCTGCTCCGACTAACACTGGCCCGATGAGGATTCCCGCCAGTTTGCTATTTTTCTTTTTCGATGCCATTCTCAGAGGTCTTTTGGCTCTCCGTTTTAACAAACATTTCCAGATTTAAAACCTAGAAATATCGAGAGACCCACTCCCTTTTCCGCCTTCATTCGTGAATGACTTTGAACGTAGGAGAAATGAGTGTCCTCTAAAACGGCTTTTGAAAGAGTCACCGAGAGACATGCGATCTCAAATCGATACGTTTTTCGGCATACCTCTAAGGCACCCAATCATGATCCGAATCATCATCCTGCTAACCTTGACTGGATGGGCTGCTCAAGCCGCCCCTGGCATCACTCAATCGACAAAAACTGTCGCGGGACGCGCCGCATTGCTCCAGGCCCTCGACGACTACTTCGCCGAGGAAGAGCTTCCTGGGCACACCCTCGCAGGAGGGCGGACGATTCGGGCCAAGGCTTGGCAAACGGGCATTTCACTTTACCGCTATGATGATCAAGTCCGAGTAACACTCAACTTTGCCCGCAGCGCAGAAGACCTGAGGAGTTCCTCTCAATCGATTAATATCGACAGGACCCGCTTTCGTCCCGAGCTCGATCTCACCTTGATCCCAATTTTCCGGGACGAAGTGATCGAGATCGTGACACGTGCCGCCACCGAATCTGGAGGAGAAAGCGAACTGACCGGCACCAGAATGTATTCGGGAGACAGGGATATCTACTACATCGAAAAATTCAAAGTCGTTTTCGAAAACGACTATGATGCGGCACGAAGCTACATCAAGACTTTGCTCGATCTGCTTCCGACGACACCCTCCTTCGATATCGAAGTGACCCAATACCCAGGCACGAAGCGGACTCCGTAGCTCGGGAAAACTCGAGCAGCTTTTCCCCGAGGCAAGACAGGATCAAGCTGCTCAGCTATTGCTACCGAATTTTCTCGTCGGGCAGTTCTCCTTTGATGCCTTGATCCATCGGCATTTCGTCGGGCTTACCATCACTTGCTTCGGCAATGCGCTCGTCGAGCTCGACACGTAACTCTGCGATCAGGTCGGCATGTTCCGGGTCGTTGATCAAGTTGTTGCGCTGCAGTGGATCACTCGGGAGGTGATAAAGCTCAGCCATGTGGCGATCAGGTGATCCATCGCCATGGGGATAGCGCATGTAGGCCCACTCGTCCGTTCTCAGCGCACGCACATTCGGCGTGTAGGGGAACTGCACCTCGTAATTGTATTCGTAGAACCAGCTTGTGCGCCAATCGGGGTCGCCCTCGCTGACGAGCTTCTTCCAGGACTGCCCTTGTGTTTTGGGCAGTGGCGGAGCTCCGCAAATCTCAAGAATCGACGCGGCGAAATCCAGCGTCAGGGTCTGCGCATCGATGACTTTTGGAGATGCCGGGTCGGCGAGCTCGGGATACCGCACAACAAGCGGGATACGGATCGATCCTTCGTGGGCAGTGCGCTTGTCGACCATCCCATGCTCACCCTCAAGCAAGCCATTGTCACTGGTGAAGATGAAGAGGGTATTATCCAATTCGCCCGCTTCCTCAAGCCAGGCGTAAAGTCGACCGACTGAATCATCGACTGATAGAATTGTGCCGAGGTAGGCCTTTACCATATTCTCGAAGTCGAGCATTGCCGCCGCAGAACGATCGGGAAAATCTTTACGCCAATCGAAGAGCGGTCCATAGATTCCGTGCCACGTATCGAGCCGCTTTTGAATCCATTCTGGATTGTCCTCCAGCTCAAACGCGGACTCCGGATAAGGAAACCGCACTCCCTCAAAAGCATTTTCATATTTTTCCTCCGGGAAATAAAAGCTGTGGGGTGCCTTGTGCCCTAACATCAGCATAAAAGGCTGGTCATCCTGCTCTTCTTTCCGGGACTGCATCCAGTCGATCGCCATATCAGTGACCACTGTCGTGTAGTAGCCCGGGACCACCTGCCGCTCTCCGTCATTGGCGCGAAACTCGTTGTCGAAATACTTCCCCTGACCCCGGTGGGTCACGAAGTGATCAAACCCGGGACGTTTGCTATCGTCATCTTCGCCCATGTGCCATTTGCCAATGTAGGCGGTGGCATACCCTTCACTTTGGAGCTGCCGCGGAAATGTCGGCAGGTCCCTCGGGTAATCTGTGAAGTTGTTGACGACTCCATGCGCTCTCGCGTAAAGCCCACCGAGAATCGAAGCGCGACTCGGGGAACAAAGCGACGTGGTGCAGAAGTGGTTCTTGAACAAGATCCCCTCGGTCGCGAGACGATCGATGTGAGGAGTCTTCAGAGCCGGGTGCCCCATGCAGGAGAGGGCGTCAGCGCGCTGATCGTCGGTTAACACGAAGACAACGTTGGGACGATCGGCACCCCTCGATGTCAGGGTGATTGCGACCAGAGCGGCGGAGAGAACTACGATTTTTGATGTGGACATGGCAGAGAGCTAGATCGAGAGCATGCCAAGCCTGACAGCAAGCGCAAGCCCAATTGAAGGACCGATCGAGCCCCTTTTGAGAAAGGCTCAAGCAGCGCGGTCCAGAAGGATTGATGCGATACCGGGGAGACCGCCTCAGGTCTCAGCTGATACCGGTTTTTCCCGGGTGAACAGCACCCGAGCGGAAATGACCCCGGCGATGAATCCAAACAAGTGCCCCTGCCAACTGACACCCTTCTCGCCGGGGAGCACACCCTGGAGCATCCCGCCATAGGCGACCAGAGTGATCACCCCCACCACGATCCAGAGAACCGATCTCTGGAAAATGCCTCGAGCGAGAATAAACCCGAGGTAACCAAAAATGAGCAGGCTCGCCCCGATGTGATTGGTCTGCGATGGGCCCATCACCCAGAGCATGGCACCTCCGATCGTGATGATGATGAGTGAACTCATCAGAAAGTTTCGCCGCCCTCCCAGCAGAACAATCCCTCCGAGGATCAAAAACGGAATCGTATTCGAAATGAGGTGGCCGAAGCCGAGGTGAAGGAACGGAGCGGTCAGAATCCCGGTAAAACCACTTAGTGAGCGTGGTTGAATCCCGAACCGATCTAGAAAATTTAAAAGGAGAGTGTCTACAATTTCGACACCCCAGAAGATGACCACTCCGACTGCAAGCAGCAGCAAGTTCTCTTTGATCGCGACGAACAGGTTGGGGTAACGCTGAGCAGGCTTGT
>JBCCBR010000039.1:0-12425 GCA_039033935.1 Verrucomicrobiota bacterium | reverse complement strand
CCAACACAAATAAAATTTTTGTAATTTCAATATTCAGATTATCAGACGCTCTTAATTTGCTCCACGTGTGGGATCAATTTCGGTTTCACTTCGTCTAAGAGACTGGTTAGATAATGAATCAGCTTGGATTGGCAGCTGATTTTTCGGCTGGCGAGGCGTGATATTGATTGATAGCCAGTGCTCTCAATCAACATCACAACGAAGTCCAAGCGATAAATCAGCAAAAAGACTGCGGACGGAATTTTTCAGCAGTATCCTAAGAGATCGTAATTGAAATGGGGAGTTCACGTCCGATCGGTTGGTCGCCTCCCCCCACCAGCGTAGCTCCACCACCAAACCACAATTGACTTTTCTGCTATGTCAGACTCCCGCGAAGACCTCAAAGAACGGCTCACAGAGATGGAGTATCGAGTGACCTGCGAATGCGGGACTGAACCTCCCTTCGACAACGAATTCTGGGACCACAAAGAAGACGGTGTCTACGTTGATGTGATTTCCGGGAAGCCACTCTTCTCTTCACAGGCAAAGTTCGACAGTGGGACAGGCTGGCCGAGTTTTTTCGAACCGATCGATCCCGACGAGATCGTCGAAGTAGTCGACAACAGCTACGGCATGCGTCGGGTCGAGGTCCGTTCAAAAACCGGCGACGCCCACCTCGGCCATGTTTTTCCAGATGGCCCAAAACCGACGGGTCTTCGATATTGCATCAACTCAGCAGCTCTCAGGTTTGTAGCAGCACCAGAGGAGACCTCCAATTAAGAGGAAACAGACTGCAAGTTTGGAGCGGTCAAACCCTGGTTTCCCACAATTTTCGGAGACGACAGATATCAGCGCGTTTGTTCGACTGCTTCGCGATAGGCCTCGACCAATTCTTCGCGTCTGATCACGCCGACCAACTCTTTGCGGTCTCCGATCACCGGGAATACCAGCCCTTCGACTCCCCGGACTTTTTCGAATACTTCCCAGACGGAATCAGTGTTCGTAAACACGGTCTCACAGGGAATGGCCAGGCTCCCAACGGGCTCTGACGAAAGTGCTGTTGAAAGCCGCATCGGTGGCACCTTGCCAATGAGCTGACCCTCATCATCTGCCACAAATGTCTCCTCATGATGGTGAGTGTCGCTTGTTGCTAATACTTCGCTAACGAGCTGATCCGAACGGACTGGGTCGAACCCATCTTTGAGAAGGCTCCCGATAGGCCTGCTCTGGAGCCATCGTTGCTCGGCGGGAGACTCAAGATCCACTCCCCAACCTCGAATCGTCCGATGAAACAAGGAACGCGAATAGAATCGGGTGACCAAGGCATTTGACGCCACCACTCCGACCATCACAGCGGTCGCCGCGAGGTAGTTTTCGGTGAGCTCGAAGACGATCAAAATCACTGCGAGGGGGGCACCCACCACCGCGCTGACAGTAGCTCCCATCCCTACCAGAACCGCGATCTGATAATCCAAGCTCGGAAACAGCATGCCAAAAGCGCCCCCGACCGCAGCACCAAAAAACATCGCAGGCATGAAGGCACCGCCTGGGTAACGGAGTCCAAGGCACGCGATGCTGGCTAGGAACTTCGAAGCAGCTAAAACCAACAGAAGAGTCAGGCTGTAGCTCGGACGCTCGAGATCCTGCTCGAGGATGACTTGGATCACATCATCGCCCAGGCCCGCCGCCAACGGAGTCAACCACAGTATCAGTCCGGCGATGATCCCACCCAGCGTCGGTTGCAAGCAGCGAGGAATTTTCAGCTTATGGCTCCAAGACGGAAGCTTGACGATCCCGATCATGTATCCTGTCGCGAGAGCTGCCGAAATGATTCCAAGCAGGACGAACAGAGGATAATCCCAGAGCTGCAACTCACGAGGAATCGCGAATAGCTTTAGCGTGACATACTCGACTTCGTGGAATCGAGTGATCGCCACGGCACTCACCGAGGCAAGCGTGATTGGCGCGAATGCCCGTAGCTTAAAATGTCCCAGCATGACCTCGTGGGCAAAAATGACCCCCGCAATCGGGGCATTAAACGAGGCTGATATCGCAGCAGCGACACCACAGCCCAACATGACCCGCCGACTCGCGTCATCGCTTGGGACAAGCCGAGAAAATCCCGAGCTGATTGCCGCTCCGAGCATTACGGTCGGTCCGTAGCGTCCTACCGGAGCCTGCAGAGAAAGGGCTACCGCATCGGCAAAAATCGTCAGAAAACTTGCCCGCAAATTCAGTTTTGCTCCCCGCTCTGCACTAGCCACGATGACATGCGCCGGAGTGTAAAACCGGCGCATTCCGAGCGTCTTTCCAGTAACGAGGAGCAGCAAGCCAAAGACCAAACCGCTCCCGCCCAAGAGGGCTACCTCGATCCATCCCTCAACTAGCCAACCCGTGTTTCGCAACCAGTTCCCGCCAGTCCCGAAGACTGCCCGGAACCCCCAGGCACCGTAGGCCACAATGACCCCGATGACGAGCGAGGCGAGGGAAAGCCGAAAGATCGGCCCGACCCGACGAGCAGATGGCTTGGGGCCAGGATTGACTTCCTCGTTTAATTCCGGCATTTCGGTCGATATGGGCGCATCAGGCTCGAGGGTGGGCCTCATCATAAACCTGTTTCATGCGTTCGATCGAGACATGGGTGTAGATTTGCGTGGTCGACAGGCTGGCATGTCCGAGCAGGGTCTGGACGCTGCGAAGGTCGGCTCCGTGATCCAACAGATGAGTGGCGAAGCTGTGGCGCAGCTTGTGAGGGCTGACATGCACGGGGATATCTGACAGTTGGTGATACTTTTTGAAAAGATTCGATACCGCTCGGGCAGTGAGCCTTTTCCTCGACTTGTTGATGAAGAGGGCTCCCTCAAGAACGCGGGCCGACTGACGGTAACGATGAATCGCATCGGCGGCAGGACCTCCCACCGGACAGATCCGCTCTTTCGCCCCCTTTCCAAAAACCCGGACGCACTCTTCATGGAAGTCGAAGTCCGCCACATTCAGCGCCGCCAGTTCAGCGAGTCTGATCCCGGAGCTGTAGAAGAGCTCCAAAACCGCAGCATCCCGATCGGCCATCCAGGTGGGAGCCTGTTTTGGCTGTTCGATTTGATGGGGTAGTTCAATGAGTTGCAGCACCTGCTCCTGAGTCAGCACAACCGGGAGCTTCTTTTCCGGTTTGGGGAGTTCGACCTCCGCAACGGGGTTTCTTTGAAGCCCCTCTCGCCGGGCAAGATATTTGAAGAAGCTCCGTAAAGCCGCGAAATGAAGCCGGATCGTTGAGCGGGCCCTTTTCGACTTCATCTCGGCGTAGAGGTAATCACGAAAATCCTCGGCATCGAGCTGATCCCAACCCCTAAAGTGAGGGCACCAATTCAAGAATCGATTGAGGGCGTGACGATAATTGGTAATCGTCCTCGAGGAGGCGTTTCGCTCGACTTCGAGATACTTGAGAAAAGCCGAGGCCGATAGATCGCCAGCCCCTCCCTCGAGAGCTGCCCCGCTGCGAGAAGTTTCGGCTGAACCCACCGCCATTTTCGAGGGGCTCAGTTGACCGATGCCCCGTAGCCCTTGGGCCAAAAGTGGGCACCGCGGAAGCTCAGGGACGAGCTCATTGCCCCCTCAACCGACTCAGGATGATCTGGCAATTTGACCTGCTCGGTAAACAGAGATCGGAATCCCGAAGCATTTGACCAACCCAAAGATATTTCGTAATTCCGTGCCTCAGCCAGCAGTGGGATGATGAAGTGGCCTGACTCGCGATGGAGAATGATCATCTCTTCGGCCTCTGAATCGTCGCTTCGAACCATGAGACACAAACGGTTTGTAGCCGAAGCTGGCTGACGCTCAGTGCTGAGATTCCAATAGACGACTGCTGTGTCGCAGTTTCGAGGCATTGCCATGAAAGAATCGTCTTGCAGGGCACCGGAATCGGCAGATAAAGCGACGGCGGAATGATTCATCACAACGATACAACTCGAATTTACTTAGGAAAGCTTAACAGTTTTCGAAAAGCGGTCCACTAAAAATTATAACTTTTTTGAAATTATCGAGTGGTGTGGATTATCGGCGCACTCAAATTCAGCCCATCGCGTTCAAATTCTGCTAAACTGAACCATGCTCACCAAACGCATCATACCGTGTCTCGATGTCACGGCAGGTCGGGTCGTAAAAGGCACCAATTTTGTCGATCTGCGCGACGCTGGAGATCCTGTCGAGTGCGCTGTCGAATACAATCGCCAAGGGGCAGATGAGCTCGTCTTCCTTGATATTACTGCCTCATCCGATCAGCGCGAGACGATGGTCGACGTGGTCCGTCAGACGGCGGAGCGATGCTTCATGCCAGTGACCGTTGGAGGCGGGATCCGGACAGTCGAGGACATGCGCCGGATGCTGCTCGCCGGAGCCGACAAGGTCGGGGTCAACACTGCCGCGGTTAATCGCCCCGAGCTTGTCTCAGAGGGCTCCGAAGCATTTGGAGCCCAGTGCATCGTTGTTGCGATCGACGCGAAGCGGCGCTCTGACGGTTCGTCGGGTTGGGAAGTCTACACCCACGGCGGGCGCACGCCGACGGGTCGCGACGCGGTCGCTTGGGCTGCCGAAGTCTACGATCGGGGAGCCGGTGAGATTCTCCTCACGAGCATGGATGCCGACGGGACGAAAGCTGGCTACGATATCGAGCTGACCCGAGCCATCAGCGAAGCGGTCACCATCCCAGTGATTGCCTCTGGCGGGGCCGGAAAACTCGAGCATCTCAGCGATGTCCTCGATCAGGGCAAGGCCGATGCCGTGCTCGCTGCCAGCATCTTCCACTTTGGTGAATACACGGTGGATGATGTGAAAGTTTTTCTCGCTGAGCATGGGATACCGGTGCGACCTGCAGCTGCCGCGTAATTGTTCCCAAGCGCTTACGCCTGCTGAAGAGGCGAAGCTCATCTCGGTTCGGGGAAGCTCTCAGGCGATCCGAGCGACACCACGTTTTCGGGCTAGTCCCCTGATGCGCTAGGTCGCCTTCCTCTCTCTGCACAATATTAGGGAAGCTGTTGTCTTAACGAACCCGCCCAGATTCGCAAGAAGATGGCGGAAGGAGTTTTTCAACAGTCGCTCAACCCTTAAAGGTATCTTCACCGGCACGGTCTCCGATGGTGCGCCCGCAAAACCCACCCGCAGCGAGTTGGTTCAGCGCATGATAGACGGTTTCCACATCGCCCTCACCAATCGCTTCGGCCATTGCTTCTGCTGTAAATCCCTCACTTCCCGCTTCCGCAAACTTTGCCCGAACCTTCGCGAGGAGATCCAGAAAATCGCCGGCCGCCTTTTTCCCGGCCTCGACTCCCGGCTGGTGAAACGCGTTGATATTCACGAGGCTCGCATAAAACGTCACCGCTCGTTCATACAGCGCGATGATCGCTCCGAGCGAAAATGCGTCGAGCTTCTCAAAGCTGATCGTGATCGAGAGGCGACCGCTTTCGTAGAGGGCCTTGCGCGTCCCTCGCAGAAAACCCTGGAGGTAATCTCCAGTCGTTGATCCAAGATCATCAACAGGTTCCGAGTCGCCGACTCTCGTCCTGCCGATTTCGATGAATGTTGCAAAAAAGTTGTTCAACCCATCGCGCAGTTGCTGGACGTAGGCGTGCTGATCAGTCGAGCCTTTGTTTCCGTAGACCGCAATTCCCTGGTTGACCACGTTTCCATCGAGATCATGCTCCTTCCCCAGCGACTCCATGATGAGTTGCTGCAGGTATTTGCTAAGCAGATCGAGGCGGTCGGAGTAAGGCAGGATGACCATATCCTTTGCCCCGACACCATTTCCGGCGTGGTGCCACATCAGGGCGAGCTGCATCGCTGCATTTGTCTCTGCATCCGCCACCCGGGTTTTTTCGTCCATCGCCGCAGCGCCTTCGAGGAAGCGACTGACATTCAGCCCCAGCAGAGCGAACGGCAGGAGCCCCACCGCACTGGTGACGGAGGTGCGTCCCCCGATCCAATCCGACATCGGGAATCGGGCAAGCCAACCCTCTGCCTCGGCCACCTTATCCAGCTTGCTGCCCTCGCCGGTCACTGCGACAGCCTGTCCTGCAAAATCAAGACCTGTCCGAGCGAAGGCGCGCTGCGCTTCCAACATGCCGTTTCGAGTCTCGGCCGTACCGCCCGATTTCGAAATCACGATCACGAGGGTCTCGGCAAGGCGGTCACCGAGCGCGGCAAGATCATCATCCATCCCGCCGGGATCAGTATTGTCGAAATAAGTGATCCCAAGCGGAGCATTGGGAGGCACGAGAGCTTTGGCAACGAGCTGAGGTCCAAGCGCGGAGCCACCGATCCCGATCAGCAGAATGTGCCGAAACGACTGGCTTCGTGGGGTTGTGATTTCGCCCGCATGGATCTTCTGCGCGAAATCGAACACCGCGTGGTTGACCTCATTAATCCATTTCCCCTCCGCCTCAGGCGCAAGCCCAGTGTCGCGCAACCAATAATGGCCGACCGCCCGGCCCTCGTCTGGGTTCATGATCTCGCCCGCCTCGATCCGGGCATTATCAGAGAAGGCGCGCTCGATCTTCTCCGCCATCGAATCGAGGAGGGAGTCGGGCGCGTCCATCCGACTGGTATCGAGAGTGAAGCCAAGATCCGGGTAGCGGATGAGATTTTGCTGATAGGAGTGCCAGTCTGCCATGGGAGAATTAGTTCGACAGATCGAACTCTTTCGCAAAGTGTTTCCCAATGAAATTGGTTCATCTCGCCCTTGTATCCGCTCTTACCGCCGCTGCTACCCTGTTCACCCCGACCGCTGTGGCTGACGACCACAAAAGCGCTGCTCCCTTTCGTCACTTCGTCAGCTTTCAGTTCAAAGAAAGTGCGACAGACAATGATATCCAGAAAATCGTCGATGAATTCGTTCTCCTTGGGGAAAAGATCGAGGAAATCGTTTCAATTGAGTGGGGCACCGCAGAAAACATCGAGCCGCTCAACGACGACTTCACCCACAGCTTCCTCGTGACTTTCGAGGACAAAGCAGGCCTTGAGGTCTACCTCCCGCATCCCGATCACGTCGCTTTTGTCGAAATCCTTAAGCCACACCTTGAGAAGGTGTTTGTCTTCGACTACACGGCCAAGGACTGACCTGCGTCACGAAAACACCGCTGCAAGGTCGACGGTCAGTCCGGTGGCTGGATCGGTGATGACGCCCTCCGAAAAGACCGCGCTTTTCCCCTCTGGCTCGATGATCTGGATGGTGTGCGCCGTCGGGTGGACGATCCAGCACGACTTGACCCCGAATTCCAAATAGCGGTGGGCATTCTGGATCACCATGTAGTCGCCTTGCGTTGGTGACAGGATCTCGACGGTCATCAGAGGAGGCTCGGGGTAGCGAATCTGATCGTGGTGGAGATCGAGTTTCTGCATCGGAACGATACTGATATCAGGAACGAGATTGGGGAGTTCTTGCATTTCCAACTTCAACTCCGAAAGGACGGAATGGGTCCCGTGCTTTTTGAACTCGTAAATTAAATTCGCCTGGATAAATCCGTGATTAAAACTCGGCATCGGCTTTCCCCTCTCCACTTCGTAAGGCGTTGGCGACTCTGCAACCTTGGGGCTCATACTCAAACGCTAACGCAAAACACGCTGACTTCAATGCCCATCGAGATTCTCGATTCGCTCAGATCACCCAGTCACCGCCATCCTCGGTCACGGCGAGTTCTTCGAGCGTGATCTCGCGGCAGGCGGCCTCCAATGCACCATTCGCGCGGTCCCACGCCTCACGGACCCGGTCAGCCGATTCGCCGCCGTTGCCACCACTACTTTCAATCAGGGGCAATCCCTCAATCGCCTTGGCGATATCTGCGAGCGTAATTTCCTGCGGGTGCCGGGCCAGCAAGTAACCTCCGTTTTTTCCCCGACGACTCTCGACCAGGCCCGCCTGTCGCAGGGACGTCAAGATCTGCACCGAATAATTAGGCGACAGCCCTTCGGCAGTTGCCAAATCGTCGACCTGGCGCATCCCATTTGGCCCAGGAGTCTTCGCGAGTTGAGCGAGGACCTGACAGGCGTATTCGGTTTTGAGCGGGAGTCGCATGAAATGACTTGCAATTTGAGCGATACAATACATTAGTAAACGACGCAACTTTAAAATATTACCCAACGCGACCACCAAGTCGTATTACTAGCGAAGTCGCTGAGACTTCTTCAAACTGAGCACAAGACGCAATCCTGACCCATGGCACTGGCAGCAAACGAAGGCATCAAAACAGCCAGCAATTACCTTCGCGGTACTATCCTCGAAGGCCTCTCGACCTTTTCCACAGGCTCGCTATCGAAGGATGATCAGCAGCTCACCAAATTTCACGGGATTTACCAGCAGGACGATCGGGATATCCGCCGCGAGCGTCGCGCCAAGAAATTAGAACCCGCATATTCGTTCATGATCCGGGTGCGGGTCGCTGGCGGCGTTTCGAGTCCACAGCAGTGGCTCGACATGGATCGCATCGCGCACGAGCACGCCAACGGAGCGATCAAGCTCACAACTCGGCAGGCCTATCAATTTCACGGCGTCATCAAGAGCAATCTGCGCAAGACGGTCGCCGAAATCAACGAGGCCCTTTTCGACACCCTCGCCGCCTGTGGTGATGTGAATCGCAACGTGATGTGCAACCCGAACCCCTACCAGTCGGAGGTGCATGAAGAAGTGCTCGATCTCGCTCAGAATATCTCTGACCACCTCTCACCGCGCACCGCCAGCTACCACGAGATTTGGATCGATGATGGCTCCGGAGAGAAACAGCGGGTCACTTACGATCCGCCTTTGGTCGGTGAAGTCGCCGACGAAAACGAGCCGATCTATGGGTCGACCTACCTGCCTCGGAAGTTCAAAACCGTCATTGCCGTGCCTCCAAGCAACGACGTCGACATCTTCGCGCACGATCTCGGCTACATCGCGATTCTTGGGAAGGACGGCAAAACAATCGAAGGCTACAACGTCACCGTCGGCGGTGGCATGGGGATGACCCATGGTAATGAGGACACCTTCCCGCGACTTGCCGATATTCTCGGATTCTGCACCCCGGAGCAGGCCCTCCCGATCGCTGAGGCCGTCGTTCGGGTGCAGCGCGATAACGGCAACCGCGAAGTCCGCACCAACGCTCGGCTCAAATACACGATTGAGCGGATGGGTATCGATGCCTTCCGCAAAGAGGTCGAAAAGCTCGTCGGCCACAAGATCGCGCCGGAGCGGCCCTACCAATTCGAAAGCATGGGAGATCGCTTCGGCTGGATCGAAGACCATCGCGGACACCACCATTTCACTCTTTTCGTCGAAAACGGTCGCGTCTACGACTCCGCTAATTACAAGCTGATGACCGGCCTCCGGGAAATCGCCAAGATACACACCGGAGACTTTCGGCTCACCGCGAACCAGAACCTGATCATTTCCGACATTTCGCCCGAGCAGAAACCTAAGATCGCAAAGCTGCTACGCGAATACAGGATGGACGACTCGATCGAGCGTAGCGCCATGCGACTCAACTCGATGGCCTGCGTTTCACTTCCCACCTGCGGTCTGGCCCTCGCCGAGTCGCAACGCTACCTCCCTGACTTGATCAGTGACCTCGACGAAGTGCTCGAGGACGCTGGTCTCCGTCACGACGCCATCACCATCCGCATGACCGGATGTCCCAACGGCTGCGCCCGACCCTACATCGCTGAAATCGGCTTCGTCGGACGCGCCCCTGGTAAATACAACCTCTACCTCGGTGGTGGCTTTGCCGGACAGCGTCTAAGCAAGCTGTTCGCGAAAAGCATCGAGGGAGACGATGCCCCGAAAATACTCGCTCCAATCATTCGCGACTACGCCAACAACCGGGAGGATGGAGAGCGCTTTGGCGACTTTGTGATCCGCGAAGGCTATGTCAAAGCAACCGAGCACGGGCGCGACTTTCACAAAGACTTCATTGAGCGAGAAGTGGCAGTGTAGCGGCAGGGCCGCTTAGAATAACGGAGATAGAATAAAGTAGACAGAATTCCTCCATCAGCACCGTTTCTCCCAAGGTTGGTCCCACGTTTTACTGGTAACGCAGCTCGTCTCTTCGTCCGCCTCGCGCTCCGTTCCAAATCAATCGTTGTGAATCCTTTCACCTTTTACCTGTAACTTTTTACAGCGGCGTAGCCGCCCACCATGACACCTCTCAATCCCGAACAACAATCGCTTGCCGATCAACTCGCCTCCAGCGCTGACCGCGATCAGGCAATCTGGCTTTCCGGCGTGTTTTACGGAATCGGCTTCAACGGAGCAGGCACTGGAGTCCCCGCAGCGGCTGCGGTGCCAGCCGTTCCGGTCAAAAAGCCAACCCTAACCGTGCTTTACGGATCGGAATCGGGAAACTCTGAAAAACTCGCTGGCGACGTCAAAAAGCGCGCCACCAAAGCGGGCTTCAAAGCTTCGATCGCAAACATGGCGGACGCGAATCCGGCTGACCTTTCCAAAGTCGAGAACCTGCTCGTCGTTGTCAGCACTTGGGGAGAGGGCGATCCACCCGACAGCGCAACGAGCTATTACGAGGGCTTTATGGCCGACAGCATGCCTCAACTAACCGGGCTCCGCTACTCAGTCTGCGGTCTCGGCGATACGAGCTACGAGGAGTTCTGCAAGATGGGCAAGGACTTCGACAGTCGCCTCGCTTCTCTTGGCGGAGAGCGAGTTTTTGATCGAGTCGACTGCGATGTCGATTTTGACGCCCCCTACGCGACCTGGGTGACAGGAGCCCTCGCCGCCTTCCCGTCGACCACCGTCACAGCGACTACCGACGCGGCTGTCGAAGTGGCCTCAACTGCCGCAGTGGTCTACGACAAAACAAATCCCTACTCGGCTGAAGTGACCGAAAAGATTCTTCTCAACGCGACCGGCTCCGAGAAGGAAGTCTGGCACGTCGAGCTATCTCTCGAAGGCTCCGGCCTCACCTACCAACCCGGTGACGCGCTTGGTCTCTGCCCCGCCAATCGGGCCAGTGATATTGAGGCAGTCCTCGGCGCGACCGGCCTCCAGGCCAATGCTAAGCTTGGTGACAAAACACTTGCCGACGCCCTTCGCACCGATTTCGACATCACCACCCTGTCAGTTCCGATTGCTCAAAAGTATCAGGCCATCGTTGAAAATGCGGACCTTGGGAAACTCCTCGAAGAATCAGGGCAAAAAACCTTTAAGGCGTGGACTCAGGGGCGTCAGTTGATTGATCTGCTCGAAACTTACCCGCACGAAAAGTGGACCCCCGAAAGTTTCACCGGAATCCTGCGTCGGCTCGCACCACGGCTTTACTCGATCGCCTCCAGCATTCGCGCTCACGAAGACGAGGTCCACCTCACGGTCGCGGCGGTTCGCTACGAAACCCATGGTCGCGAGCGAACTGGAGTGGCCTCCACCTTCCTCGCCGACGAACTCGTAGTCGGGGATGCTGCCCAGGTTTTCTTCCATGAAAACAAAAACTTCCGTCTACCCGAAGATGACAAAGCGCCGATTATCATGATCGGCCCCGGCACTGGTATCGCCCCCTTCAGAGCCTTTATCGAAGAGCGCGCTGCTCGCGAGGCTGCGGGTAAGAGCTGGCTTTTCTTCGGCGACCAGAGATACAACTACGATTTCCTTTATCAGCTCGAGTGGCAAGAGCATCTCGAAGACGGCAATCTCGACGAGCTCAGCCTCGCCTTTTCGCGAGATCAAAAGGAGAAGATCTACGTTCAGCACCGCCTCCTCGAACGCGGCGAGGAGATTTGGAAATGGATCGAGTATGGCGCCTACCTCTATGTTTGTGGGGACGCCAGCCGGATGGCCAAAGACGTCAACCAGGCGCTGCTCGACATCATTGCCGAACACGGCAAAATGGACGCCAAAGCAGCCAAGGACAAACTCACCGAGCTTCGAAAAGCCAAGCGCTACCAGCGCGACGTTTATTGACAGGCAGGAAGCCCCTGCACCTTCGAGACTTTCCATCTCTACCGCCATTACATTTATTCATGTTTCCGCAACCGACCAGCGATTGGTGGGTTCAAACATCGAATGAACGTTTGCCGCCTTAAAGAAGCCGCCCTGCTCGCGGCACTACTGGTTGTATTTTCAGACTCAGCCACGTCAGAGGAGCTGCCTGAGCTCAACTGGCGTAATTTTGAATCAATCCTGGAGCGAGTAGTTCCGCAGGAAGAAGAGCTCCGCTACGAAAATATCGAATGGAGGGAAACCCTCAGTTTAGCCATTGCCGAAGCGGCAGAAGTAGGGAAACCGGTTCTCGTCTGGGCAATGAACGGCGATCCCTGCGGTTTCACCTGATTCAACGGTGTGAAGGACCGACAGGTTGTCTGGTCTGATGAGTCAGTGCTCGAACTTGTCGGCAATTTCATCCCGGTTACGGTAGATACCAATGTCGTACGATTCGCCGAAGGCGAAGAGGGGGACTGGTTCCGCCAAATAGCTG
>JBCCBR010000038.1:0-12764 GCA_039033935.1 Verrucomicrobiota bacterium | reverse complement strand
GGCCTTCATAAGCGAGCTGATTGCGGAGAAACTGCCCGATAATATTCGACGAGAGCGAGGCGGGCCAGCGAGGTCGGTCCGCGTCCCAACAGGGGAAATGGGAGTGACAAGTCATCAAGCTGTCCAGATCCGGGAGGAGAGCTCGAAACGGTTTCAACTCGGTTGCTTCCATTTCATCGAGCGTCTTGTGGATGACCGGTAGCTCGTGGTGGGGATCCACCTCGGCCGATGCGTAGCCAGGAAAATGCTTCCCGCAGCTGAGGACGCCTTCTTTCCGCATCGCGAGATTAAAAGTCTGCGCGTTATGGATCACCTCATCGCTGGTGCTCCCGTAACAGCGGCCTTTCAGCGAATTGTCAGCTTCATCGTCGTAGGAGAGATCAAGGACCGGGCAAAGATCGAGATTGAAGCCAAACTGACGCAGGATCTGACCAGTGAGCCGACCATGCCGCTTGATGATACTGAGGTCGCCCGTTTCGCGGACTCGATCTCGGAGCTGCTGGGCGTTGGGAGGCTCACTCCCAATGAGGCGAAGGCGGGAGACGCGACCACCTTCCTGATCAATCGTGATAAAGGGCTCAATCTCGCTGAGATCGCGAAGGTCGTCGATCAACTTACGAAGTTGCTCCGGTGATTTGATATTGCGCCCGAAGAGGATGAAGCCCCCCGGCTGCAGCTTTCTAAATTTCGAGGCAGTCTCAGGATCAAGCTCAGTGCCGGGAACGCCGGTGAGAAGAAGCTGGCCAAGCGGTGCCGATTCGTGCATGGCCTCGAGCTTAGCGCATCGCCCGGAGTTTGAAAGATCACTTATGCCTGATCCAGAGCTTTCGAAAGACAACCTCGCCGACCGTCTCTGGATCGTCGCCTTTTTCGGGATTCGACTGGACGTAAGCGCCAGCCTTGAAGTAGCAGCCTTCCCGCTCGGTTTCCCAAATCAGAACCTGCTTCTGGTCTTTGAAAAGCCGAATCCGTCCCTCGTCTGAGATGATCATAATTTCGAAGAAGGCACCCAACTCATAATCTTCAAAAAAGAGGAAGTCGTCCGCTCCATCGCGCTCGAGAAAGACTTTCCGTTCTTCAATTCGCAATTGGAGAACGTCGTCTTTCCCGTCGTGAATCTGAACCGCGCACAGGTGCGGCTTCTCTTTCGGAACTTCGGTGAAAGCGAGAATCGCCACGAGGGTGTGTGTCTTGCCATCATTGGTTCCCCAGCTCGCACGCTCTTCGCCTCCCGGATCCATCTCACGGAGTTCGGTGCGAGGATAATGGGAATTCTCTGTCGTGACTCCACCAACGGGTGCCCGAAACCGCACCCCGTCAAAGGCGTCGTTCATGTAGAAAAACTCAGGGTCTTCAAACCGATGAAGATTCGGCATCACGACCTCATCGGGTTTGCCATTGGCATCATCATCGATCGGGAGGGTCAGCTTCCAGACATCGAGCCTGAAGATGTCGCCGATCTTCGTCTTGTAGGGGTAGGGCGGTGGGTAAGGCTTGCGGAAGGACGGGACAGAACTCTGCCCCGCATCGCTTGGCAGCGTCGCTGTGACAGCACGATTCGTTGACCCAGCGGCAGAAGGCGCTTCAGTCTGCGCGCTCACTGAGCTACCACCCACCATCAGTGCGAAGACGGAAGCGAGCGGGCGCCACCAAGAATAGTTCCACATACAGCAACGAGAATAACCCTCCGCAATCACTGCGAAAACTGAAAATTCACCAAACACGAGAAGAGTTTTTGGCAAGGTAGTGAAAAAATCGGTGCGCGAAACCGCGCTGTTTGAACGTCTCACGGTTCACGAATCACGGGCCTCACACGGTTGAAGTTGTCGTTGTTTTCGAAGCCGCCAGCCGTTGAAGCTCGCAGGAGGAAAGAAGTGCCCCCGAAGTAAAAAGTCCAAAGCGACCGAGTGGGCGCTACCAGCCTATCAACGCTTCCAACTGCTAAATGTCGCCCCCGTTAGCTAGTGAAGATTTAAGAACCGATCACGCTCCTAGCCCATCTCTTGCTGAGACTGCCATATCCAGCAACACGAACCCACCTATTCTGTAACAAACCAGGCCGGGTGTGGGTATACGGCTTTTGATGAGAGTGTTATGTTTCTTCCTTTCCCCACTCGCACTCTGGAGTTCTTACGCGCTGGCGACACTGCCTCACTCAATTCAAATTGACCCCGAAGCTGGGCTGAGGAACGCGACGATTATTGTCGACCGTGCTGATCCAACTCAGCTCCAAAGCAACCTTCCTGTCCAATTCAACGAGATCAGTGAGGCCATCGATCTTGACCTCGGTTATTGCGATTATGTGGATCTCAAATTGAGCATTGCGGGCGGTTTCGAGGGAGATCTTTTGCTGCTCTTTGGTGTCGAGGAGGACGCCGGGTTGATCGAGACTCGTGCTCTTCGCAACAAACCGTTTCCCGAAAATCTCGACACGATCGATCGATCAAGCGGTCGCGTCATTCGACTTGCCGGGTCCGACTTGCTAACAGACGGCCAAGCTCACACCTACCGGATTGATCTGGGACTGCATCCTCATTGGCGAGGGCGCTTTCTCCGAAAACTCGCTTTGATTTCGCCGAGCGAGGTACGACTGCACGCGATTACGATCGGAGACGATCCCGAAACAGTTGAGCCGATCCTCCACACCGAAGAGATCAACTATCACGAAGTCAAAAAACAGGTCCCGTGGGATGACAGCTGGCGACGACTCGAGTCAAAGCACGGTGTCGTGATCTGGGACGACCATTCGCTCTCAGAGAATCTCCCGAATTTTCTGAAACGGGGTGGGCCTCTCAGCGAAGAGCAGATGCAGGCTTACGCTCGCGCGACCTTGCGGATGATCGAGGAGAGCTTTCAGATCTATCACAAAAAGCTCGGCTACAATCCGCCCTTTTATCGAGATCGGACTGACGATCCGCAGGCATACAAAACCATGTGCACAACCTGGTATGGAGGATTCTGGATGGGTGCGACCCGAGGGGGACTGCCATATTTCAATGTCGGTGTCGGTGGCATGTTAGATGAAGGCTGGGGCAACCCGGTCCCTCACGAGTATGCCCACTGTTTCCAAGGCGGCCAAAAGGCCATCCTCCGGGGTGAGCACTGGGAATCCCATGCCAACTACCTACGCGAGATGCGCAACGCGCATTTCTTCGAAGTCGCGGGCGGCAGCGCGATGCCAGGCAAGTCATTCCGACGCTCGAATATCACACCCGATCATGGTTATCACATCTACGGGGACTATCGCATTCACCTAGGCCTCGGAGCGATCGGCGAGTCGATCGGTTCGCCGGAACTGGTGCGGGATCTCTGGAACCAGGGTGATGAAAAACAGTATGTATTCGACAAGCTTCGTTATTTGAATGGTCCTGAGGCGAGCAAGGATACCATCGCTGCCGCTTATGCCCGCGCGATGATGATGGATGTGCCCTCTGGCGAGAAAATGTTGCGGAGCGCCCAAATCCACGGAGTCGACGGCATTTCCAATCGCCCCTGGTTCGAACTGCAGCAGGGTTCCAATCTGGAAAGGCTGGCTGACATCAACGGTGAAGCTCGTCCCTACCCCTACCGGGTGCCTCTTTCGCGAGCGCCGATGCCGTTTGCCTACATGTGGCACAAGCTCACGCCGACGACACCGGGATCGGGAACGGTATCGGTCCGCCTCCGCGGTCTCCTCACTGCTGAGAATGATCCGGATGATTGGCGTTTCCTGCTCATCGCGACCAGCGGTGATGGCAGTGGCACAGCTCGCTACAGTAAGCCCTACCCACCTGACGAGACCGGCAGCATCGACCTCGAACCCGGTGAGACGGAAGTGAGGCTGCTGGTCGCTTCGACCCCCGATATGGCCAGCCCAGACACCAAGCTGTATCAGGACCAGGCTGACTGGGGGCGTGATGCCCGGTTTCGACGATACCCCTACGAGCTGGCGATCATCGGGGCCGAGCCAGCTCTGCACCGCTTTGAGACCGATCCAGAGTTGCTTTCCGGTTTCCGAAAACACGGTCGTGGTGGTGGGCTCGTCTCGCCGCAGGCGGAGGTCGACGCTTCGGCCTTCGTCGGGCCAAATGCCTTGATCCTCGCGGGAGCTACTGTTTCGGATGAAGCGGTGATCGATGACTATGCAGTGGTTGGTGAAGGAGGTCGGGTATCGGAGACAGCAGTCATCCGGGGTTTTGCATCGGTTCGGAAAGCTCAGGTTCAGGGTCATGCACTCATCGACGGGCACGCATCGGCCGATGGGGGTCTGGTCGAGGGAAATGCGAGATTGCTGGATCACAGCCTCATCATTTCGAAGAGTGCGATTTTGCGAGACGATTCCTACGTCGTCGGGACGGCTCATCTCATCGGCAAGGATGTCGTCGCTGCCGGCGACACCGTGATCGAGTTCGACGCAGCGAACACCGGCACTCGGGAGACCGGGTTTATTTTCAATTCGATTCCCTGGGGTGGGTGGTTCGAGCCTTACCGAGCCACTCTTACAAAGGAGCGCGGTTTGCTGGCTGCCTATCCGATTACTCGGACCAGTGGGGAATTCCTCGAAGCTCATCGCGGTGCCGGGCACTCGATCCTTGAAAACAATCCTCGCCGTGAGCAAAACGACGAACGCAACAGTCTCGTGCTGACCTTTGGGGGCGTCGATCAGTCGGTAACGCTCAATCGCCGCTTTGCTGCAGCGCGAAATTTCACGTTTGCGAGCTGGGTCAGCTCGGAGCGGAAAGCCGACCAACCCGTTCTCGCCATTGGCAATGGCAGAGGCGATTCGCTCGAACTCAACCATCGCAACTCACAGAATCGAGTTGAGGTAACCTTAAAGCGAGGCAACGAGCTCATTGCGATTGAGGCGGACCATGCTTCGGACCGCAGTTGGGAACACTTAGCGGTGGTGCTCGGCGAAGGGAAGCTCCGTCTTTATATCAACGGTCGGCTGGTCGGAGAAAAGGCCGCTGCGACTGAGATCTACCAGATCGCCCCGAAAGCAGCCGGTATCGAGACTAACCTTTCGTTTCTTGGTCGCAGCATCGCCGGTACTCACTTCTCCGGCAGTCTCGACAACATCAAATTCTTCAATCAATGCCTCGACTCTGAGAGGATCACAGAAGCGATGGGCGAAGACATTTCACCGCGCACCCTCTACGATTTCAGAGCTGCCTCAAAAGAGTGACGCTCTGGGCCATTTCGAATTCCCTTCTCCGGCCCGTCAAGATCAGTGTGAGCCTCTCTGATCTTTACCAGTCAGAACAACTGTGAAGCGGCATTACCATTTCAGGTGAAAACTGGGCTGATCATGCCCCTTTTCTTTCGACCGCTCGACCAATAAGCTGGCGGTCGACATGAAATTCGCTGCCGCCCTAACACTAACCTTCCTTTGCTTTGCCGCTCCGCATCAGGCCTTCTCCGAAGAGCAAAAGCCCAACTTTCTGATCATCTTCATCGACGATCTTGGTTATGGTGACCTCGGTTGCTACGGAGGCTACGCAAAGGCAAAGACCCCTCGGATTGATCAGCTGGCTGAGGAGGGCACCCGCTACACCTCCTTTTACGCGCAAAGCGTCTGCGGGCCCTCGCGTGGAGCGCTCATGACCGGGCGCTACCCTCACCGCATCGGCGGCGGCTGGACTACCAACGCCGATGAACTCACCATCGCCGAAGTTCTGCAGACGGCAGGCTACACCACCGGCTGCGTCGGCAAGTGGGATATGTCGAAGCGCCGCTATCAAGAGGACCTGGTTCCCAATGCACAAGGCTTTGACCACTACTTCGGAGCCCTCGGTGCGAACGATCGTAACCGCGTCACCCTCTACCAGGATCGGGAAAAACTGGAGACCACCGAAGACATGGCGGGCCTGACTCGACTCTTCACCGACAAGAGCATCGAGTTTCTCGAAGAACACCGCGACGAGCCTTTTTTCCTCTACCTCGCTCACACCATGATGCACGTCGTGATCGATGCGACCGAGGAGTATCGAGACCGATCTGGCGAGGGACTCTACGCCGATACCCTTGAGGAACTCGACGCCGAGACCGGGCGACTCCTCGACGCTCTCGATGAGCTAGGCCTCAGCGAAAACACAGTCGTCCTTTTCACCTCCGACAACGGTCCCTGGTCGAATGACCACGCACGCCAGCATGCGAAGAATGCGAACTTTGTCGCCTGGACTGAGGGACCGGAGCTGGCCTGGGGCGATGCGGGTCCTCTCCGCGGCGCGAAAGGCACAAGCTGGGAGGGTGGCGTGCGGGTCCCTGCTCTGGTGCGCTGGCCCGGGAAGATTCCGGCCGGTCGCGAGAGCGATGCGATTTTTTCAACGCTCGACATCCTACCGACTTTTTCTGCCCTTGCCGGAGCCAGTGAGGCAATGCCAACCGACCGCATCATCGACGGAGTCGACCAGCACGATCTTCTGCTGGGTAGCAGTGATGAGGGAAATCGGAATCAGTTTCTTTACTTCGAGAACGACGAACTCCAGGCGATTCGACAGGGTGCCTGGAAACTCCGCCTGCCGAATCTCGAAAAGTTCCGCGATTGGACCGAACTCGATCGCGGAAGTGGCGAGGTCGAGCTGTATCATCTTCCCACCGACATCGGCGAAAGTCGCAACGTCGCCGCGAAGTGGCCCAAGATCGTTGAACGACTCACCGGACTGGCGGAGGCGGCGAAACCTCAGCCACCGGTCGCCGCCATCGGCCTCGTCGAAATCGACGGCCGTCACTGGCTCACCGGTTCCGATGGGAAGCCCTTCTGGGCCCATGGCATTACCCATGTCAATAATCGCTCCGCCAACCTCGATTATGATGCCTTCGCTGCAGCCTGCAAAGCAGTTGGCTTCAATGCCTATGGTTATGGATGTCCCGATGCACTGCGCGACGACATGCCCTACATCGAGAGCTGGAGCCATCTCATTCCGAGTGCCTACTACAGAGGAGAAGGTGCGGTGACTTTTGTGGACATCTTTGATCCGGCTGAGCAAGCCAAGCTTGAGGCCGGGGTCAAATACTCCGCCAGCAAAAGCCGCAACAATCCCAACTGCATCGGATACTGCTGGACCGATCTCGGGTCCTGGCCCCTCGAGAACCCGTCTGGCACCAACTGGGTCGAATTCACTCGCAATCTGCCGGACGAGGCACCTGGGAAAAAAGTCTGGGAAGAATTCGCGAACAACTGGGACGGTGACGATGACGACTCCCGCGACCTCGAATTCCTCCGCCTCATCGCCCGGGAATACTTCCGGGTCGTTGGCGAAGCCAATCGCAGATATGCCCCAGACCAGCTCGTCTTCGGAGATCGCTTTGCTTTCAACACCTTCGAGCCGGTCGTCGTTCAGGAAATGCTGCCCTATGTCGACGCGATCGCGATCCAGCCACCCTTTCACGGTGAAGAGTTCCCCGAAGCAAGGTATGAGGAGATCTACGCCCTGACCGGAAAACCGATCATCCTTTGTGACTTCGCCGTTCGCTTTCGAGACGGCGAAAAGGATATTCGCAGTTGGAGACCAGCCGCCGACTCAGCTGAGGGAGGTCAGCAGTATGCTGCCTACATTCGCGCTGCGCTGGAGACCGACTACATCATCGGCTCTTTCTGGTGCAACCCGGTCGACACTCCCAGAGGATTTGGCCAAGGCGGGGTGAAACAGGGATTCTTTGGGGAAGGGCTCTCGATGCGGCCCGGATTGGCCGAAGCAGTCCGCGAGGTAAATGCCTACCGGGATGAGCTCGTCCCGCGTCGATGAAAACCCCAATCCGAGGGCTATTTTTTTGATAACCGGGAAGAAAAAGTGAAATTTCTTTTTTTGGAAGTAATCCAGTGGAAACCGATTCAGAGGGCCCCAGATCAGTGGCTTCAAGTGATTGAAAGTTAGGGAGAACTCACACCGGTTCTCCTGATTCTCGACAATCTCGAAGCGCCTACTCACCAGCTGCGCGGACCGCGCTAATCGTATGGTAAATTTGATTTTTGTTATAAAAACAGTAAACTTTTACTGTCCTAACATTTTCAAATGGAAACTGAGTTCCTTCGAAATGCCACCGCGATCCTGCGCAAGATCCATTCGCGTGCGCCTCTCCGTCATATCTTCGACGAGATTCTCGACGGCGCGGTCAGGCATTCTCAGGCAGACTACGGTTCGTTTATCCGAATCGACCGAGATGACTCCCGCCTTCGCATTGCGGCGACTTCCGGCAATTCATGGACTCCCGAAAGGTCCGACTTAGCGCTTGAGGTCGGAGCAGGGATCACCGGGAGAGTCGCTACCACTGGGGAGACCTATTGTTGCGATGACGTTTCGACGGACCCCTTCTATGTAACCGTCCTTGAGGAGGTAGCGAGCGAACTGGCCTTACCGGTAAAAGTCGATGGAAGAGTATGGGGAATTATTAATCTCGATTCCGACGAGAAGGCTCATTTTGATTCCCACTGCATCCTCCAGATGGAGCTACTCGCTGAGATGGTCGCTTCAGCGATCGAATATCGAATCCATGTCGACCGGGAGCGGGATCTTTCGAAATCACTGATCGAAGCTGAAAAACACTCCACTATGGGCCACCTCGTCGCTGGAATTGCCCATGAGGTAAACAACCCACTCGCTTCGATTCTGGGATGTGCTGAGATCCTCCAGACCTCAGGTGACGAAGACGAACGAAAGGAAGCTGCCGCGATGATCTCGACGCAGGCGCGCCGTGCGGGGGACCTCGTCAAACAACTGCTCGCCTTTTCGCGCCGCGACCCGGAAGAGAATAAAGAACTGTGCTCGGTCGAGGGGCTTCTTGCCGAGGTCAAAGATCTCGTCCTCCCGGCTCTGAGAGTTTCTGGCGTGGAATTAAAAATAGACGCTCCCTCATCTGCGATCAGCACGCGAATGAATCGGGTCCAGATCGAGCAGATTCTGGTGAATCTGATCACGAATGCGACCCACGCAATCATCGGCGAGGGAATCGTCGATGGGATGATCAGGATCTCTGCCGAAAAGATCTCCCATCATCTCGAAATCTCGGTCTCAGATAACGGTCCATGGTTACTGCCGGGGACCGAGCATCAGATTTTCCAACCGTTTTTCACGACCAAAGAGAAAGGCAAAGGCACCGGCCTGGGGCTCTCTATCGCCCGCGATATCGCTCACACCCACAGTGGGAATCTGGTTTGCGAATCGGTCAGGGGCGAAGGTTGCACTTTTACCCTATCACTCCCCGGTGCCGAGGATAGCGCTCCTCAAGAGATCACAGAGGTCGATCGCGCCGAAGAGTCGACCCCGATTCAGACTCCGAGACTGCTGATTGTAGACGATGAGGCACCGATCCGCTGGATGCTGAAAAAGCTGCTCCTCCCGATGACGGATCTGCTTCTCGACGCACCAGATGCCGAGGCGGGCGCGGATTTCGCGAGAGAGCAAGAGTTCGACGTCGTCATCAGCGATTTCCATCTGCCGGGAATGGATGGCATCGAGCTCTACGAGCAGGTTCGCAATTCCAAGCTCAAACAATTCGTGCTCATCACAGGGAACTCCAGTTCACCACGAGTTCAGAGCTTTGCGGGACAAGAGAACGTCGTCGTTTTGGAGAAGCCATTCAATCTGCATGAGTTGGTTGACCTCATTCGGAGCGACCATTCAGATACCGACCGGCAGAGATCGGATCTGGCACTCAGCAGCTGATTGCCAGAGTTTCCAAGAGAAACCAAAGGACATTCCTGGAGTCCCTGATTTTACTCGGCCCGAAGGCAATTAGGGACCAATCACGATCGGGGCAAGCGTCGTGCCAAACGCCACGCCAGCGGGGAAGGCACAGGTCAGGTTGAACTGCTGGCCATTAACCGTGATGACAACACTCTGGTTGAACGGAGGAGCCCCGGTCGCCACTTCGGGACCCTGAGCACTCAGCGCTTGCCCGGGTGCGAGGGTAGCAGAAGCTCCCACCGCCGTGACGCTGCCGTCGAAATTCTCGATCGAATTGATCGTCACAGTTTGATCCTGCGTCCCGGTGTTGGTGTAAGTGACCTGATGAATCGCCGGGATTGCGGCAAGCAGATTGCCGAGTGAGCCAGCGCTGTCGGTAACAGTGCAAGTTAAGGTCCCCCGAGGTGACTCAACCGGCGTCTGGGGGACCGACTCTTCGCGGATCTGGAGGGACTCTTGCCTCTGGATCGGAGCCAACATCCACGCTCGGGCGAAACTCTGTCCCAGACCTTGGTCAGGAACCAAGTTGACGTTCTTGGCACTACCCTCAACCAATAACGGTGATGCGCGCTTCTGCCTCAACGTGAAGTGAAGGAAGCCGGTGGAACCATGCTCACCGCCGGCACCACCGATGCTGACAGTGAAATTCCGATCGGAGTGATACCGAAGAAAGCCACCCGTCTTCCAATCTTCCTCCTGCGAGAAAACTCCGTCCCACCTCAGATACTGACCCGTCACACCGACTTGAAGCTTAGGGCTCAGCGCGAGACCTGCCTGTATCTGAAAATCGTCGTCAGCGACCGAGTAGACCGATTGTCCCAAGGTATAGGGATCGCCGAAGCCGCTCCCGTAGGCTGCATCGATTGTAATCGGCCGCGCTGAATCAGCATTTAAGAGCAGACCTACTGCGGGACCCCATTTGCCAAAATCGTCCTGATTATCGACGAATGCGCCAAGCTTCATGAAATTCGCTCCCGTTTTCCCGAGCGGCCTTGCCGCAAACAAATCAAAGGAGGTGTGCCAGGAATCTTCGATATCGCCGTGGCTGAATGCGTAGCCACCGAGGGCTCGACCGGAAATGATCGTATTGGCGTTTTCGAAGAGGATCGCGGTGACGCCGGTATCGAGAAGCGTCTGAAACTCCGTTACATTGACGTGAGTGTGAAGTCCTTGGAGCCGACCTTCGGGATCTGCATTGAAGCCAAAGTTGAACCCCGAAATTTCCTGGTAAGCCGAGTCGCCCGATAGCAACCGATTAGCTGGAACCTCACGTCCCTGCCAGCCGGCGAAGAATGGAGAACTCGACTCGCTTGCCTCTGCGGCGGCCTCACCCTCGAAGACGACCGCCCCAGCCAGAGAAGGATCATCGGCACCTATCGCGATTGGTGCCAGAAGAAGAGATGCGAGCAACAAGGGAAGGACTCGTGACATAGCATGATTTGGAAAGTCACTGTGGGGCCTCATTTCTCCTAAGCCACTTTGTTTCAAAGTCAAAGTAATCAATCGTCGGCTACAACCATGCAAAACTGGATTTTACTGACTTTAGCGGACAGAGAGGACGACCGAGGACGGTCATCCCTGCGCGAAAATCGATCGGGGACTTTGTCCTCAAAGGTCCGCCGCCCGATTCGGGTTTGGAACGTGCCTCCTTCCTCAGACCAGCGAATCGGACATCAGCGGACGACCGGGGACGGTCGTCCCTACCGGTTGCGCGAACATCGGTAGGGAACTTTGTCCTCAAAGGTCCGCCGCCCGTTTCGAGTTCGGAAGGTGCCTCCTTCCTCAGACCAGCGAATCGACCATCGGCGGACGACCGGGGACGGTCATCCATACCCTCTGCGCGAAGATTCGATATGGATCGAATTCAAGGCTGAGCGTCTTTACTCCACGCCGAGTTCCTGTTCCCACCAATCGAGATACTGCTGGTCACTGGTCTCTGCAGTGAGTCCGCGGCTTTTCATGCGCCGCTCGAATGCGCCCCACTTCTCTGTCATGACCGCCTCAAGGTCTACGGTGAGGTTTTCGTCAACCGCTCCTCGATCATCGGTTTGCTGAAGCCAGTCCGAGAGTGCGGCACGCATCTCTCGCAGAGTCGCGGCATATTCCGGATCTGCCGCCAGATTATTCATTTCGTGCGGGTCGGCTTCGAGATCGTAGAGCTCTTCCTCAGGCTTTGTGTCGGCCATGAAAGCCGATGTCCAGGAGCCTTCCGCGTGAAGCACTCGCATCACCGTATCGACAGGGTAACCTGCCCGCTTGTAACCGCTGTGCTGCATGTAGGGAATCTCTGGATTAAAATTCCGCAGATACTTAAAGCGATCGGTCCGCACCGCGCGGATCCGATCGGGGGCGTCTCCACAACGATCCCGCGCTGAAAAAATCATCGTGCGCGGCTCTGAATCACCCCACAGATTTCTCCCCGCCAGCGCAGTCGGGGGCTTTGCATCGACCGCCGCGAGCATCGTCGGCATGAGGTCGACGAGGGACACAAGTTGGTCGTCAATGGCGCCCGCAGCAACTCGACCGGGCCAACGCACGATCAGCGGCACCCGGATCCCTCCATCGTAGAGCCACTGCTTGTCGCGAACATGGGGGCGTCCGTGGTCGCCAAAAAACATCACGATCGTACTGTCGGCTAGCCCTTCATCATCAAGCCGCTGGAGCACTTGACCGACTCTTTCGTCCAGCACCTCAATGCTCGCGAGGTAGTTTGCCCAGTCCGCCGTGGTTACCGGATGCTCAGGGTAGTAGGGCGGAATCGGTGAATCCGGGTAGGTCTTTTCCGCCTCAACGAAAGTGCGATGCGGCTCTTTGAACTGAATCTGGGCAAAAAAAGGCTGCCCCGGCTCTCGCTGCGACCAGTCGTTCCCGTCAAAGAATTCCCGGGCGTCATAGGACCAGTTGAAGTGCGATTTGGCGAGACGTTTCCCGGGATTGGGTTCCCCGCGACCGTTGCTGACAAAGTAGCCGGCCTCCTGCATCACCTCGGTAATTGTGGTGGCAGATTCAATCAACGGTGCCTTGTCGCGGGTGTCGTGATGATGCCCCCCGATCTCAATCTGATATCGCCCCGTCTGCAACGCCGTCCGCGAAGCTGAG